>NZ_JAGGRD010000015.1:0-63363 GCF_018613005.1 Paenibacillus sp. ISL-20 | reverse complement strand
CGGAAATATAATATACCATGGCATTCGCTGATATGCAACCCTTTTGTGTAAAATTATAATAAGGTAAAATAATACATTCATTTACTTACTATATACTAGATATTCATTATTTCCATTTACCCTATCTGCTTCTTAGGCCAGAAGGTATAGCTGAAGCTATATAAGCAGTCAATCCCCAGGATCACTGCCCATTGTAAGGCCATCGCCTTGAGCTGCTCCGTTCGTTCTGGCTCCCCGACCACAAGAATCATAACGCCAAGCAATATAGCTCCTATCACCCACGCCAACATATGGCGATACCATCCCTGACGCTCACGCTTGGCGCGAGCCACTCCATATTTCGGGGCAGGTTCCGGTTTCTTACCCCCTGCAAATCGATGAGCAAATCGGACGTCCGCCCATTGGATCATTCGATGCCCAAAAGCAATTGTCACCCCGATATATACAGCCGCTAGTCCATGCATGAATCCGGCCTCTGCCCCGCCACGCAGATCTATCATGGTTACGGCTATCAATAATAAGTCGATGATCGGCGTACACAGCAGCAGTATGCCGCCCGTTCTTTTCATCCCAAGCAGATATCTTACGCTTAATCCGGCAAAAACAAATACCCAGAATAAAATTTCGCATCCAATAATAAAAGCTCCAATCATTCGCCAGCCCCCTTATTTAGTACATTTGTGCTAAATAAATGTAGCACAGCTTTATTCTCAGAACAAGAGAGAATCGGGATCACCATACAAAAAAAGCAGCCGACTATAGAGATCTATAGCCGACTGCTCTTCTACAATCTATTAATGGAGCAAACGCCTACTCCTTATTACGCATGTGCGGGAACAGTAAGACATCACGAATGGACGGGGAATTCGTAAGAAGCATGATCAAACGATCGATCCCGATACCAAGTCCGCCTGTTGGCGGCATACCATACTCCAGTGCACGCAAGAAATCTTCATCCATCTCGTGCGCTTCGTCATTACCCTGTTCTTTTTCCTTCATCTGCGCTTCAAAACGCTGACGCTGGTCGATCGGATCATTGAGCTCCGAGAAGGCGTTCGCGTGCTCACGCGCCACGATAAACAGTTCAAAGCGATCCGTGAACCGCGGATCCACGTCGTTCTTCTTCGCAAGCGGCGAAATCTCAACCGGATGACCGGTTACGAACGTCGGCTGAATCAGCGTCTCTTCAACGAATTGCTCAAAGAACGCGTTCAAGATGTGGCCGAATGTCATATGCGGCTCTACCGGAACTTTATGTTCTTTTGCAAGACGATGCGCTTCCTCGTTGGACATGTCCACACTAAAGTCAACGCCGACTACTTCTTTTACGGCATCAACCATGGATACACGACGCCATTGTGGCGTCAGGTCAACTTCGTGCCCTTGATAGGAAATCACTTGTGTACCCAGCACCTCTTGGGCAATATGGGCAATCATATTCTCGGTCAGTGCCATAATATCTTTATAATCCGCATAGGCTTCATAGAGCTCTATCATCGTGAACTCCGGATTATGACGGGTAGAGATCCCTTCATTCCGGTATACGCGGCCAATCTCATACACTTTTTCCAAGCCGCCCACGATCAGACGCTTCAGGTGAAGCTCAATCGCGATCCGCATATACAACTCCATATCAAGCGCATTATGATGCGTAATGAACGGGCGTGCCGCCGCACCACCAGCGATCGAATGCAAAGTCGGGGTTTCCACTTCAAGATAGCCTTGGGAATCCAGGTAACGGCGCATCGATTGAATAATACGGGAACGGGCAATGAAGGTCTTCTGTACATCTGGGTTGATAATCAGGTCGACATAACGCTGACGGTAACGGAGTTCCACATCCTTCAAACCATGGAATTTCTCAGGGAGCGGATACAACGACTTCGAGAGAACCTCCAGCTCCTTCACCTTAATGGTGGTTTCACCGGTTTTGGTCTTGAACAAGACCCCTTTCACCCCGATGATGTCACCCAGATCAAGGATGCTGAATGCTTCATATTGCGCTTCTGCAATCGAATCCTGGCGGACATAGATCTGAATCCGGCCGCTCAAATCTTGAATATGAGCAAAAGAAGCCTTACCCATGCCACGCTTCGCCATAATCCGACCGGCCAGGTTCACTTCCACCTGCTTCTCTTCCAGTTCTTCCTTGGAGAGCTCGTCATATTGTTTCAGAATATCACCTGCGTGATGTTCTCTTTCATATTTCCCGCCAAACGGATCGATGCCCAGCTTGCGAAGCTCGTCCAATTTGTTGCGGCGGATTTGCAAAAGCTCACTTAACTCCTGTTCTTGTTCCTGGTTATTCATTTCTTCCGTCATCGTCATTCATCTCCTTCATTTCACTTCCATCGTAATACCCAACAGCACAAAACGCCGCCACCCATTACATGATTCGGACAGCCCTTGAACAACTTGTAGACATTCGGTTAGGACTTAACGGTAGGGCAGCCATTCAAGACATGCCATTAACTCATTAAGCCCTCAACACAGCCTTGCCTATTTAAAAAAGCCCCCCGAAGGAAGCTTTCTACACCACATTCCGACTTACTTCTTAATGTCTACAATTTTATATTGAATAACGCCCGCAGGAACGTTAACATCTACTACCGATCCTTTTTGCTTGCCAATAATCGCTTTGCCGACAGGACTCTCGTTAGAGATTTTGTTGTTAAGGGGATCCGATTCAGCCGTACCTACAATGGTATATTGCATCGTGTCGCCGAATTCCAAATCCTCTACGATCACCGTGTTGCCCACGCCGACGACATCGGTATTAATATCATCATTGTTGATGATGCGCGCATTGCGGAGCAATTTCTCCAGCGTTATAATCCGGCCTTCGATAAAGGCTTGCTCGTTCTTGGCGTCTTCATATTCGGAGTTTTCACTAATATCACCATAACCGATGGCAACTTTAATCCGCTCAGCTACTTCGCGGCGTTTTACAGACTTTAGATTCTCAAGTTCGTCCTCCAGTTTCTTCAGACCGTCCTGGGTAAGAATGACTTCTTTATCGCTCATTAACCGATTCTCCTGTCATGTAAATAATTTAAACCACGGTATCAACATACTATATGCGAATTCTTGGGGATCAGAACTTCCCTCTGATGCCTGCTCAATTTCTTGAATTTATACTGAAAGATTATATGGGAACCATTTCAAAAAGTCAATGCGCGCAAAGGCTGTTACGAATGTCGCATACACACACCCATTAACAGCCTGCACCCCTAATTATCCCATCGCCGCAACGGCTTGAGGGTATACACTTTTTGTCGATTCTTCTTGGGCCTCCAGATTGTTCACAAAGTTGTTCAGAAGGTTCACCATTTCGTCGCGCTTCGTTTCTTCCATAATGAGATCTTTAATGCGAGCGGAGCCCTTCAACCCTTTCAAATACCAGGAAAGATGCTTGCGCATTTCCCGTACCGCAACCGCTTCGCCGCGCAGAGCGATCAGCCGGTCCATATGCAGAATGGCAATCCGCATTTTCTCCTGCGGAGCCGGATCCGGCAGCAGCTGGCCTGTCTTCAGGTACTCCACGGTACGATACAGCATCCATGGGTTCCCCAGCGCTCCGCGGCCGATCATGACACCATCGCAGCCTGTCGTATCCAGCATTCGGCGAGCATCCTCCGGCGTTACCACATCGCCGTTACCGATAACCGGAATGGAGACGGCTTCTTTCACTTGGCGAATGATGTCCCAATCCGCGTGCCCGGTGTAGAGCTGCTCGCGCGTACGTCCGTGAACGCTGACCGCCTGACCGCCCGCGCGTTCGACAGCTTGTGCATTTTCGACAGCATAGATGTGATCGCTATCCCAGCCTGTACGCATCTTCACCGTGACCGGTTTGTTCACGGCATCAACAACGGCCGCTACCATTTCATAGATTTTGTTCGAATCCAGAAGCCAGCGCGCACCCGCATCAACCTTCGTTACCTTCGGTGCAGGACAGCCCATGTTAATGTCGATGATGTCGGCATTGGTTTGCTGATCGACAACTTTGGCCGCCTCCACCAAGGATTGACGGTCACCGCCAAAAATTTGCAGGCTCAGCGGCTTCTCCCGCTCGTCGACGAACAGCATCTCCTGGGTGCGCTTGTTCCCGTGAACAATGGCCTTTCCGCTCACCATTTCGGCGCAAACCAAACCGGTACCGAATTCCTTAGCAATCAAGCGGAACGCCGGGTTGCACACGCCTGCCATGGGCGCCAGAACCACTTGGTTCTTCATCTCGATGTTTCCGATTTGCAACTTATCCATTTTATGTGTCACCCCTTTATATTCAGATATTTATAGTCGAAAGATCCCGGTTATCGTGCAAGGGATCCATAAGTTTCAAACCAACCCATCATACTCATGTATCGCACCCTCGTCCAGTCCGCAAAAATTACATGTCTTGTAGATTGCATTCAGAAGCATCATCCTATATTAATGGCCGGGTTTATTGAAAATAAACCTGCACCGGCTTTTCTATTCAAATGTTCTAGCTCCGTTCCTTAAGCTCCTGCAATGTAATCTCCAGCACGTCCGCAATCTGAACCAGCATCTGCTCCTCGGCACGGCGGTTTCCCCGCTCAATCGCACCAAGGACGGCCAGTGAAATACCGGTTCGCTCGGCGAGCTCTTGCTGGGTTAAACCCTTCAATTTTCGGAAAGCGCGGATACGCTGCGCCAGCTGCTTGTTTTCCAAAGCTGTATTCCTTCCTTTCCTTCCAGGTTCTCAAGTGCTGTCTTCACTACAGGGTACAGACCTGAAGGTTCGAGCTCATATACGATATCGGCCAGCGGTCTGAGCACAAAAGCCCGTTCCTGCATACGGGGGTGCGGCAGAACAAGGTCCGGCGTATCCAGACGGCGTCCTTCCATCCATAACAGGTCCAAGTCCACCGTCCGCGGCCCCCAATGAATATGACGGACCCGGCCGAGCTGCTTTTCAATTCGCTGCATTTCGGCAAGCAGCTCATGGGGACTCAGCGATGTCGACACGGCTGTGGCCATATTAAGAAACATCGGTTGATCCACATAGCCGACGGGTTCGGTTTCATACAAGTTGGATACGCGCTCTACCGATATGCCAGGTACTTCGTCCAACCGTTCCAAAGCCTCCATCAGGTTACCCTCGCGGTCTCCCAAATTGGCCCCTAAAGCAATATAAGCCTCTGAACACTCAGAGGTGGCGTGTGAATTCATGATCGTCTCACTTCCTGGTCCGGTGCAGCTCAATGGTCACACCTTCAAAATGAATGTCAAAAGGCGGGTGCGGCTTCGTCAATCGGACCGTTAAAGCATCGATAATAGTATAAGTGTCCAATACCTTAGATGCAATATGCTCCGCTAAAGCTTCAATCAGGCAGAACGACTCCGTCCGCATAATATCCAGCAAGAGATCATGAATCTCGGCATAATTTACCGTTAACGTCAGGTCATCCGTCTTCGCAGCTTTGCTCAAATCCATCTCCAGCTCCAGATCCACATAGAATCGTTGACCCAGCTTGCGCTCTTCCTCAAACACACCGTGATAGCCGTAGTATTCCATACGGCTCAGTATCATTTTATCCATCTCGTACTCCGCCCTTCCATCCTTTGTCCCGAAAAAAATTATATACGTGTAAGCTCCGTTGAAGCGTAAGTCATGGCATCACACATCTTCGCTGTCCGTTTCATATGTAACACGTCATGCACACGAACGATCTGGCAGCCTTGCGCAATCCCGTAAGCCACCGTAGCGGCCGTTCCTTCCAGCACATCATGCGCCGGGGCGCCAAGTGCGGTCTGGATGAACCTTTTGCGGGAGGTAGCCAGCAGCACCGGAAACCCAAGCCCTACCAGCTGATCAAGGGAGGCCATCACTTTCATGTTCTCTTCATAGTCCTTGGCAAACCCGATACCCGGATCGAGCAAAATATGCTGATCCTGCACACCTGCAGCCCTCGCAATTTCGACACTTTCCAGCAAATCGCGCTTTACGTCCTCGATGAGATTGGTGTAATTCCGATCGCGGCGATTGTGCATCAGTATCACGGGGCATCCTAGCTCTGCCGCTGTCTTAGGCATATCCGCGTCATCTTTAAAGCCCCAAATATCATTGATGATATGAGCGCCCGCTCCAATAGCCTGACGCGCAACTTCCGCTTTATACGTGTCAATCGACAACGGAATATGCGGCGCATGCCGATGAATGGCTTCTATAACCGGAATAACGCGGGCGAGCTCCTCTTCAGCTCCAACCGGCTCATGGCCCGGCCGCGTCGATTCTCCGCCGATATCGATGATGTCGGCTCCCTCTTCCACCAGCTGAAGCGCGTGCTCGACCGCCCGCTCCGTGTCGTGATAACGACCTCCGTCGGAGAACGAATCCGGCGTCACATTCAATATGCCCATAATGAGCGTGGATTGACCGAGCTTTAACACAGCATTTTTGCTCAGCCGATATTCACGTTCGTAAATCGTTGTTTTCATGCCTTTTGCCCTGCTTTCCTTCTATATGCGCTCAGTAATGTACGGGTTATCGGACCGGCCAATCCTTGTCCAATGACTAGAGTCTCGCCTTCAGCCCCAATCAACGTCGTAACCGGAACAATCTCCTGCACAGAGCCGGTCGTAAATATTTCATCCGCTCCAGTGAAAAACTCCCAGCTGTAACGGCCTTCTTCGACTTCCATACCAAGATCGGCAGCCAATTCCAGCACCACGGCCCGGGTAATCCCCGGCAAAATGCCCGTGCTTACGTCAGGCGTATATAAACGACCCGCTTTGACAAAAAAGACATTGCTGACAATGCCCTCTGCCACTTCCCCGGCCGCCGTTAGCATCAGCCCCTCTGTCGGACCATCCGAATGGCTGGGATATTCGGCCAATTCCCGCTTTGCGAGTATATTGTTCATATAATGCAGAGATTTCAGCCGAACCGATGATTCCGGTGTGTTCCGCGGAAGGGACAGCTGCCGCATGGCTCTACCTTTCTCGTAGAGCATTTCGTTTGCAGCCGGCAGCTCTTTGGTGAATAAAATCTCGGTAGGCTTCAAATAATCCCCAGCAGGCAGACCGAGCAATCCCTCTCCTGCCGTTACGGTATACCGGATATAAGCATCCTGGAGACCATTGGCCTCCATCAGTTCCGATATCCAGCGGCTGACCCTCTCAGCATCCGCCCTGTGGACGATCCCGAGCTCCCGGCAGCTGTCCATGAGCCTGCTCAAGTGCCGCTCTATTAAAAAAGGCTTCCCCTCATAAGTGCGGAAGGTCTCGAATAACCCCATTCCGTACAGAAGACCGTGATCCATTACAGGTATGACAGCCTCGGCAGCTTCGACGATGCCGCCGTTCATGCCAATATACTTCATGCTTTGGTGCCAGCTGTACGCTTCAAGAAATTGCGCAGCATTTGATGGCCATGGTCCGTAATGATGGATTCCGGATGGAACTGCACCCCTTCTATGGGATATTGTTTATGCCGAAGCCCCATGATTTCGCCCTCTTCGGTCCAGGCGGTAATCTCCAGCTCATCCGGCAAAGTTTCCTTCTCAACGATCAGCGAGTGATAGCGCGTTGCGGTGAACGGAACCGGTAAGCCTTCGAAGACCGAGCCGCCCGTATGCTGGATCGCGGATGTTTTCCCGTGCATCAGGCGCTCCGCACGAATCACGTTGCCGCCAAAGACTTGCCCGATCGCCTGATGGCCGAGGCAGACGCCGAAGATCGGAATCACACCCTTGAAAT
The DNA here is from genome assembly GCF_018613005.1 of Paenibacillus sp. ISL-20. Lineage (NCBI taxonomy): Bacteria > Bacillati > Bacillota > Bacilli > Caryophanales > Paenibacillaceae > Paenibacillus > Paenibacillus sp. ISL-20. Next base: position 55,638 of record NZ_JAGGRD010000015.1, on the reverse strand, counting down.
GCGAAATCACATCCAGACTAATGCCGGCTTCATTCGGCGTACACGGTCCCGGAGATATCAGGATATGGTCCGGGGCCAATGCCTCGATGCCAGCGATGTCGATCTCATCATTCCGGTAAACCTTCACTTCTTCGCCGAGCTCACCCAAATATTGAACCAGGTTATACGTAAACGAATCATAATTGTCGATGACAAGTATCATATTAGTTCCCCCCTATATTCGCGGACAACACTGCCGCTTCTTCTTCACTGCATATCAGTGCAGCAATCAAAGCCTTTGCCTTGTTATGACACTCCCTGTATTCCCGGTACGGATCGGAGTCAATGACAATCCCCGCACCCGTCTGAATATAGCCGACCCCATCCTTCACGGCGAGGGTCCGAATAATAATGTTGAGCTCCATATCACCATTATAATCGATCCAGCCCATGGAGCCGGTATAGGGTCCCCGCGTCACGGGCTCCAGCTCTTCGATGATCTCCATGGTCCGGATTTTGGGTGCGCCTGTAATGGTGCCGCCGGGGAACGCTGCCGCAATGACATCATGTGCATGGTTGCCCTCTGCAATCCGCCCTTCTACTTGCGACACCAGATGCATCACGTGAGAGTACCTCTCGACAGTCATCAGCTCCGGAACATGCACCGTTCCGTATGCGGCAATGCGGCCAATGTCATTACGCTCCAAATCGACCAGCATAATATGCTCCGCCCGTTCTTTCTCGCTGCCAAGCAGTTCCGCTTCCATTGCCGCATCCTCTTCCGGATTGCTTCCCCGGCGCCGAGTTCCCGCAATCGGTCGTGCAGACACGACATCGCCATCCAGCTTCACCAGCAATTCCGGTGAGCCGCTAGCCAAGCTGAAGCCCGGCGAGGATAAATACCCCATATATGGCGACGGATTCAGGATACGCATCCACTCATAAATATCGGCAGGGTCCGCATGCAGCTGTAAATGCCGGCGGAGAGACAAATTGACCTGAAATACGTCACCCTGCCGAATATACTCTTGAATCGAGAGCACCGCCTGCTCGAACGCTTCCTGCGTAAAATCAATCTCCAGCCGATCCCAGATCTCGACATTTGGCCCTGACAGCTCCTGCGCTTTCTTCACTCGTTCCTGCCGCACACGCTCATCTTCGACACTCGAGCCGTTCCCTGAGACTGTTCCGAACATTTGATTCCATTGGGACAGCATCGATTCAGCCCTTACGACAGCCCGATCATATAACTCCTGCAATAGCTTCTCTTGATCGATTGAAAGCACCGAACCTCTGGATGCATCAACAGAAGCACCGGATGCCGTCTTTTCCTCCGAAACTTCCCCGGTCCCGAATGCCCAAGGCAGAGGGACATGCACCGAGCAGTAGATGCTGTCATCTGTATGATCATAGATCCAGATCTCTTCCATGCGCATCCACATATAATCCAGGAACCCCGGCTCATCTTTGGCTACTTTTGGGAGCTGCTCAATCGATCGGATCACATCGTAGCTTAGAAAACCGGCGCAGCCACCGCGAAAGTCCGGCCATCCCGGTACACGGGGAGCCCGCCATTCTTTCATCCACTCCTCTAACAGATGCAGCGGCTTTCCCGTTACCTGCGTCCGCGAATCGCCAGACAGCTCAATGATCTCACCATGGATTCCCTTCCCCTGCAAAATGGACACCGGCCGCAATCCAAGATACGTATAGCGTCCGCCCTTACCGCTCTCCAGCACAAAGGCATACGGCGATGCCGCTTTCCATGCATGTCTCCATGACAGGGGTAACCCTCTTGTTGCTCCTTTATATTGAACCAGATAGGGAACGACGGACCAGCCCTCTTTAGCCCATGCCTGCCACTGGGCCAGCTCCACTCTTCTCTCCATGCCGATCCTCCCTTAGTCATCAAAACCCTTACTGTTGCCTGTCAGTATACTGTATCCCGCTTCTCTTGAAAACCCTAAATAGAAGCTCGTCCAACAATAATTTTTGGAGCGGTCATCCCGTGGATTCCAATAAAGCGTTATCTTAGGGACTAGTATACGCAAAAAGCCCTCAATGCTATAAAAACACATTGAGGGCCCCTTCCTTGTCACGCATTATCTCACCCAGATGAGGTGAGACCATGCGCGCATATTTCAATATCATCTTACTCGTTACTCGAAGTTATAGAGCGGCGTGCTCAGGTAACGTTCTCCGTTACTTGGGATCACGGCTACCACCCGCTTGCCTTTACCAAGCTCTTTGGCAACCTTCAATGCCGCGTATACAGCCGCACCGGAAGAAATGCCGCCAAGAACGCCTTCTTCCTTCGCCACACGGCGGGAGGTTTCAAAGGCATCGTCATTCTCGACATGAACGATTTCATCGTAGACTTCTTGGTTCAAAATTTCAGGAATGAAGTTTGCACCAATGCCCTGGATTTTGTGAGGACCTGGTTTGCCTCCGGCAAGGATTGGCGATGCAGCAGGCTCAACTGCAATGACCTTAATATCAGGGAATTGCTCTTTCAGCACTTCGCCCGCCCCTGTAATCGTTCCGCCTGTTCCGATACCTGCCACGAACGCATCTAAGGAACCGCCGATGGATTGGATCGCTTCAACGATTTCCGGACCTGTTGTTTCACGGTGGATTTTCACGTTGGCTTGGTTATTGAATTGATCGGCCATAAAGAATCCGGCATTTTCCTGCAGAATTTCTTCCGCCTTCTTAACCGCACCGTTCATTCCTTCCGATCCCGGTGTCAGTACCAGTTCCGCGCCATAGGCACGCAGCAGGTTGCGGCGCTCCAAGCTCATGGTTTCAGGCATAACGATAACCGCTTTGTAGCCTTTGGCAGCTGCCACCATAGCTAGACCAATACCGGTATTACCGCTTGTTGCTTCAATAATGGTATCGCCCGGCTTCAAACGCCCGTCCTTCTCCGCTTCTTCCACAATGCTGATCGCGATCCGGTCTTTAACGCTTGCACCCGGGTTCTGGTATTCCAGCTTCAGATAAATCTCTGCGCTATCCTCCGGTACGATCCGGTTCAAACGGACGAGTGGAGTTCCACCGATTAATTCTGTCACATTGTTTACGACTTTTGCCATGAATGAAGCCCTCCTCTAAATATGAATCTGAATAAACTAGTAAATCCATAATGGTGTTATACATTCTAATGTCGAATCATTAAATTTGTGGTGTCTGGATGTTGAAAGAAAAGCAGAGCCAGCATATAGACTCTAATTCTTGATTATTGAGGTTGCTGATATCCGAGTAAAAAGGTAGGTTTTTATACCTTCATCTTATCAACGTTACGTGTCATTGTCAATATCCCACACCTCGAAAATCAACATTTCTAGGTGGATTTTCCTGCGCCTCCCGAACGAGGAAAAGCGATTTCGCCTCTAGGCATGCCACGCTCAGAAAGCCACCATTCCTCAGTGAATGAAACCTTTAGCAAACTTCAACGCAAAAAAAAGCTCCTGCAGCCACATCTTACTCCGCCACAGCGAGCTTTCTCTATGTTCTTCTTCTATTTACAACGTGACCGTACCAGTGCTAATCCGGGCCTCGTATTTCTCGCGAAGCTGACGCTCCAGTTCGGATAAAGACACCGACTGCTCCAGGGCCAACTGCTTACGAACCGCCTCGCGGACACTTTCCTCGCTCGGGGCCTGAGGCTCGATAATCTCCTTCACATAAACAATGACATAGGTGTCTGTGAGCGAGATCGGCCCCGCAATATCCCCGGGCTCAAGCGTTGAAGCTGCATCCAGCAGTGCCGGCGGCAAGAAGGGATCATCCTCCTCGACCAAGCCGATCTGCCCGCCGTCTTCGCGAGTATACTCATCGAGAGATACCTGAGCCGCCAGATCCGCAAAAGCTTCTCCATTCTCCAGCCGATCCATGACCCGTTCTGCCTCATCTTCCGAAGCGACCTCGATCATGGATAAATTCAACTGCTTCTTGGGGCGAAATTGGTCAGGGTACTGTTCCAGATACGAATCGATCTGCTGCTCTTCGATGTGTACGTCGGAAGTCGCAATTTTCTCAAGCAGCAGCCGATACGTCGTTTCTGTCTTTAATTCACTCTCCGTAATGCCAAGCTGTTCTTCCATTTCCGATAAGAAACGTTCCTTAGAACCGTAGCTGCGACTCATGACTTCGATTTCTGCATCGACTTCCTCCGCCACAACATCAATATCCTTCGCTTTGGCCTCCAGAGCCACGGCGTGCCGATTCAGCATGGTTATCAGCATTTCGCGGCCATAACGCTTCTTTAGCTCGTCAACCCACTCGTCTTCGGTAATCGCCCTGTCCTGGATGGATGCAACTGGTTGGGAGCCATCTTTCCAAGGTGGTGAAGCCTCTTGCGATAAATTCCCGGAAAACAGCATCCAGCCACCCATACCCAATACGCATGCTGTCAAGACAATGACGGTCGCCCACAATCCCTTCTCTTGTCTCGTCATCACGGTCGCTCATCCCAACGTTAAGATTTGGCCCGCTCTAGCACGGATTTTAGCTGTTCTCTATCGAACGTATATTTTTCATTGCAAAAATGACAAGAAACTTCGGCCTTACCATCCTCTTCGATCATCTGCTCAAGCTCTTCCTGCCCCAAGCTGATCAAAGCGCGCTCCACCCGCTCATGCGAGCAGTCACAGCTGAAGTACACGTCCATTTCCTCCAAAATGGTCACATCCGGAACTACTCGTTTCAGGATGTCTTCCAGTTCCAGTCCTTCTTCCAGCATCTCGGTGATCGGTGGAATCTTGCTCAGCGCAAGCTCAAGCTCCGTAATCTCATCCTCGGTTACGCCAGGGAGAAGCTGAACGATGAAGCCTCCAGCATTTGCCACGGAATAATCCGGTGAAACCAGCACACCCAGGCTTACCGCCGAGTTGGTCTGTTCGGATACGGCAAAATAGTATGTGAAGTCTTCAGCGAGCTCACCCGAAATAATCGGTACGCTCCCACGGTAAGGCTCCTTCAACCCGAAATCCTTGATCACATCAATATGGCCGGTGGTCCCTACAGCAGCGGCAACATCCATCTTACCCGGACGGATATTCGTCAGCTCCACATGCGGATTTTTGACATATCCGCGGACCTCGCCGTTGGCATTACTCTCCGCCGCAATCAAACCGATCGGTCCGTCGCCGCGCACTTGAATGCTAAGGCGCTCTTCTCCTTTCAGCATAGCTCCCATCATCGCTGCTGCTGACACGGTACGGCCCAAAGCGGCTGTGACGACAGGAAACGTATCATGTCTTTGGCGAAGCTCTTCAACCAAATCGGTTGTCCGAACGGCAAATGTCCGTACTTTCCCGTTTAATGCTGTTCCCCGCAGCAAACGGTCTTTTTGATTACCCATCTTGAGGCCTCCTTGTCTTTCTAGTTGTTTGTAATATCTAACGGTTTTATAGCGGTTCTAGTTACGCTCATAAATAATACGCAAGCCTTCTAATGTCAGAAGAGGAGAAATCTCTTCAATGGACTCCGTTTCGCTGGCAATCAGCTCGGCCATTCCCCCGGTAGCGATAACCTTAACATTGTCCGTACCCATCTCGGCTTTTATACGCTTGACCAGGCCATCAACCTGTCCCGCATAACCAAAAACGATGCCGGCCTGCATGGCATGTACGGTATTGCGTCCAATTACTTTTTTTGGCTTTTCAAGCTCTACGCGAGGAAGCTTGGAAGCACGCTGTACAAGAGCCTCAGTAGCAATGCCAATACCAGGCACAATCACTCCGCCAAGATAATTGCCTGCCTCATCGATGCAATCAAACGTCGTCGCCGTACCGAAATCCACCACAATCAGCGGCCCCCCGTACTGCTCGACGGCTGCTACTGCATTCACGATCCGGTCAGCGCCAACCTCGCGCGGATTCTCATACCGCAGATTCAGTCCTGTTTTGATCCCAGGTCCTACGATCAGAGGCGCCTTGCCAATATATTTATTGCACATCTCCTCGACCACACGTACAAGAGGAGGAACTACGGAAGAAACAATTACGCCTTCTATTTGGCTTACCAATATATTGGACATTTGAAACAAATTGTGAATCAATACACCGTATTCATCCACGGTGGACTGACGCGATGTACTAATTCGAAAATCATGCAGCAGCTTCTTCCCCTGATACACACCCAGTACAATATTGGTATTCCCTACATCCACAACTAGAATCAACCTTCTGTCCCTCCTTTCTTCGCATTCAGATCCAGACTGATATCGAGACTATGGAAAGAATAAGTCAGCCGTCCAACGGATATCACGTCGACCCCGGTCTCGGCAATCCCGCGCACGGTCTCCAGCGTCACGTTCCCTGATGCTTCGACGCGAACATGAGGAGCCTTGGCCTTGATTCTTCGAACAGACTCCGCCATCATGTCATGACTCATATTATCCAGCATAATAATATCTGCGCCTGCAGCCAGTGCTTCCTCCACCTGCGCCAAACTCTCGGTTTCAACTTCTATCGTCATGGTATGTGGAATATGGGCTCTTGCCCGGCTGACCGCTTGTGCGATTCCGCCTGCACCCTTAATGTGATTATCCTTAATCATAACGGCATCGTACAAACCGAAACGATGGTTCGCGCCGCCGCCAACCCGAACGGCATACTTCTCAAGCATTCGGTGGCCGGGTGTCGTTTTGCGGGTATCCACCAATCTTGTCGGCAATCCCTCAAGTACATCAACAAAAGAACGTGTTCTTGTTGCAATACCTGACAGACGCTGAAGCAAATTCAAAGCGAGGCGCTCGCCTGTCAAAATACGGTGAGTGCTTCCTTCCACTTCGGCGAGAACCGTCCCTTTTTCAACCTCGTCCCCATCCCGAACCAATGCCGTAAACGTTAGCGACGGATCAACCGTTTCGAATACCAGCTCTGCTACCGGCATACCTGCCACGATTCCAGCCTCCTTGGCATGGATAACGCCCTTGGATTCATGACCCGGCTCAATGGTGGTGAGAGTCGTAATGTCCCCCGACCCAATATCCTCCTGCAACCAAGTCCGTATACTCTGGAGAAGGCCATCGTTGTATCCGTTAAACATCATCGCTTAATTCCTCCGTCATTTCTTGATCCCGTGTATGGACAATATGTTTCTGCCATACGCTGTCATTCCGCTCCGGGAAATCCTCACGGTAGTGGGCTCCCCGGCTTTCTTCACGACCCAGCGCACCCTGCACCACGAGTAAGGATGCTGTGAGCATGTTAGCAAACTCGTATTCCTCACGCTTGGAGAGCATCGAATGGAACAATGGCAGCTGACGGCCGAGCTCTTCCGCTGCTCTTAATAGAGTATCCCGATTTCTCCGAAGTCCTGCAAAACGTACCATCACCTTCTGAAGCTTCAAGCGCTTTTCCACCATCGCCTGGGACGGAGCGTCCTTGCGACCGAGATGGAATGATACATGAAGTGGATCTCCTGAGGGTTCCGGCAGACTCTTAATGCGCTCGACAATACGACTGCCGTACACAATCGCCTCCGACAGCGAATTGCTGGCCAAACGGTTCGCCCCGTGGACACCGGTAGACGATACCTCCCCGCAAGCAAATAAACGCTTCACGCTGCTCTCGCCGTGCAGATTGGTTTTGATGCCCCCCATCATATAATGCGCAGCCGGGGAGACCGGAATCCAATCTGACGATAAATCGAGTCCATATTGCATGCAGGTTTCATAAATCGTAGGGAATCGATGTTTGACCATCTCCGGCGACTCTTGGGTAATATCCAGATAAACAAAGGTAGACCCCGTTGCTTCCATCTCACTGACAATGGCACGCGCTACAATATCCCGCGGCGCAAGCTCCAGCAAATCATGGTATTTGGGCATGAACCGTTCCCCTCGTATATTCCGAAGAACAGCACCTTCACCGCGAACCGCCTCTGATATAAGGAATCGGGGCGCCCCCGGATAACTAAGCGCTGTCGGGTGGAACTGTATAAACTCCATATCCCGAATTTCTGCGCCTGCCCGATAAGCCATGGCAACGCCATCCGCTGTGGCAACCTCCGGATTGGTCGTATACCGGTACAATTGACCGGCGCCGCCGGAACACATCACCGTCGCCTGTCCACGTACGAATACCCGTTTTCCGTCCGGCATCTGTACCAAAGCGCCATGACACTCTCCCTGCTCGGTAATCAGGTCAATGACAAAATGATCGTCCCACACCTCTACATTGTGAAGCATTTCAACCTGAATGGAAAGGGCACGCACGATTTCATACCCGGTTGCATCCCCGTTGGCATGAAGGATCCGGCGGTGACTGTGCGCGCCTTCTTGGGTCAGTGCGAGCTCGCCATTCTCCACATCAAACATCGTACCGAGCCGAATCAGCTCTTGAACACCGACCGGACCCTCGTTTACAAGCACATCCACTGCGGCAGATGAACATAGGCCCGCCCCTGCCAGGAGGGTGTCCTTCCGGTGGTAGGCCGGAGAGTCATCCTCGGCTGTTACGGCTGCAATCCCTCCCTGTGCATAACGCGTGTTGCTTTCGAGCAGCGATTTCTTCGTAATCAATAGCACATTCTGAGTCGTGCTTGCCATGATCGCCGTATATAAACCCGCAATGCCTGAACCGATCACGATGACATCCGTCTCAATGACCGGAAGATCGTTCAGCTCAAAATCAATTAAATACTGCGGTATCACGATGCCTCACCTGTCTTTTCACGAAAGAGTAGCGCATGCTACTTAACTTGTAACATGCGCTCTAATGAAGTTCTGGCTTTCTCTGCAACGACCGGCGGCACATAAATTTGCGGCTTCATCGTTTCCAACGCTTTAACCAGCTTTTTGAGGTTATTCACTTTCATATTCGGACACACCAGGAACTTCGTAGCGAAGTGGAACGATTTATCCGGGCTATCCAATCGAAGCTGATATCCGGTTCCATCCTCGGTGCCCACGATAAACTCCTTGGCAGATGAATTTTTGCAATACTCCAGGATAGCGGTGGTACTCCCTACAAAATCGCCCATCGCAACAACCTCTGGACGGCATTCCGGATGCACCACAAATTCAGCATGAGGATATTTGGCCCTCATCTCGACGACATCCTTAACCGTCAGCATGTCATGCGTGTTGCAATACCCTTCCCAGATAATGAGCTTCTTGTCGGTATGCTGCTGAACATAATGTCCCAGGTTTTTATCAGGCACCCATATGATTTCATCCGAATCCACCGACTGAATCACTTTCACGGCATTGGATGACGTACAGCAGATATCCGTTTCGGCTTTGATCTCAGCCGATGAATTGATGTATGTGACCACTTTCGCATTCGGATGCTGCGCTTTCAGCTTCCGCAGTCCGTCAACGTTCACCATATCCGCCATAGGGCAGCCGGCCCGCTCATCCGGTATAAGAACCGTCTTGCCCGGTGCCAGAATTTTAGCGCTCTCGCCCATAAAATGCACACCGCAAAATACGATGACCTCAGCATCGGTTTGTGCTGCCTTCTGCGCTAGCAGGAAGGAATCCCCCCGGAAATCAGCGACCTCTTGTATTTCGTCCCGTTGATAATAATGAGCCAAAATGATTGCGTTACGTTCCTTCTTCAATTGCATTAACCGCTCACGCAGTTCACGGTTCTGTTCTGCCTTACGCTCCAGTGCCAAAGCTTCCATGATCGACCCTCTCCCTTTATGTAATCCGGCGGTTCGCCGCTGATGACCATGTGACTTTCAGGATGGTTTCCACCTTTGTGAAAGGATGCGCATCCTTATTTAACAACTAATGTACACGTTCGTTCTGCCCCCTGTCAATGTGATAGAAAGCACAAAAAGAACCGGAAAACGAATTATCGTTCTCCGGTTCTTCAATTTTATTCGGTATTCGATGTTTTATCAGCGAATATTACGTTAAGCTGCTGTTACCGTTGTCCGATCCGCCTGGAGGATCCTTGCGCTCGGAATCTTTGCGCTCCGGCCCAGGATCATTCGAATCCATCGGGTTGTTCGGAATTTCTTCCGTGGAAGTCGGCTGCTCGCCGTCTTCTTTCCCTTGGATACGAACTTTTACGTCGCCAATATTGTCGATGATCGGTTCACCATTCTCGGTAGAACCTTCTCCTTCACCGTCGCCACTGCCGTTGCCTTCAGCTGATCCGGTCTCAATGAGATTCTTGATTTGCTCAAGCTCCAGCGTTTCCATCTCGAGGAGCGTGTTCGCAATCAGGTGAACCTCTTTAGCATGCTTATTCAGGATCTCTTTACATTTCTCATAGCAATCATTAATGAATCGCTGCATTTCCTGATCGATCTCATAAGCGATTCGATCACTATAGTTCTGCTCATGTCCGATATCACGTCCAAGGAACACTTGTCCTTGGGATGTACCGAACTGCATCGGTCCGAGCTTCTCACTCATACCGTATTCCATAACCATGCTGCGGATAATACCCGTCGCTTGCTGAAAGTCACTGTATGCTCCGGTTCCGATTTCACCGATGAACAGCTCCTCAGCAACACGGCCGCCAAGCAAACCGGTTACGCGATCCAGCAATTCCTGCTTCGTCACGAGCATCCGATCTTCCTTCGGCATCATGATGACATATCCACCGGCACGGCCACGAGGAATAATCGTTACCTTGTGCACCGTATCCGCATGCTCCAGGAAGTAACCCACAATGGTGTGACCTGCTTCATGGTAAGCTACGATACGTTTCTCGCGATCACTGATCACGCGGCTGCGTTTCTCCGTACCGACGATAACACGGTCAATCGCCTCATCCACTTCTCGCATGGAGATATCTTTACGATTGCGGCGAGCCGCAATCAAGGCAGCCTCGTTCAGGAGATTCTCCAGATCGGCGCCTGTAAAACCGGTTGTACGTTTGGCAATGATGTCAAGTTTAACATCCTTCGTCAATGGTTTGTTGCGTGCATGAACCTTCAGTACGGCTTCACGGCCCTTCACATCCGGGCGATCTACGGTAATCTGACGGTCAAAACGTCCCGGACGAAGAAGCGCCGGGTCCAAAATGTCCGGGCGGTTGGTCGCAGCAACGATGATAATGCCTTCGTTCGCTCCGAAACCGTCCATTTCAACCAGCAACTGGTTGAGTGTCTGCTCACGCTCGTCATGACCGCCGCCAAGTCCGGCGCCACGCTGACGACCCACAGCATCAATCTCATCAATGAAGATGATACATGGTGCATTCTTCTTCGCGTTCTCGAACAAGTCACGTACACGAGAAGCACCTACACCGACAAACATCTCAACAAAGTCGGAACCGGAAATACTGAAGAATGGCACTCCTGCTTCACCAGCAACGGCACGAGCCAGGAGCGTCTTACCTGTTCCCGGAGGACCGACAAGCAGAACGCCCTTCGGAATGCGAGCGCCAACCGTGTTAAACTTGCGCGGATCTTTCAAGAAGTCAACAACTTCAATAAGTTCCTGCTTCTCTTCATCTGCTCCGGCTACATCTTCAAATGTAATCCGTTTCTTCTCTTCATTATATAAGCGGGCTTTGCTCTTACCAAAGTTCATCACTTTGCCGCCGCCGCCTTGGGCCTGATTAAACAGGAAGAAGAACAGAACAAACATAATGATGAGCGGAATAAAGGATGAAAGCAATGTCAGCCAAATGCTTTGGCCTTCCATTGGCTGCACGGACAGTTTGACATTATTGCTGTCACTGGCTGCAGTCAGCTCTTGCATCGCTGCATCCGTGGCAGGAATATAGGTTGAGAAATTCTCCGATTTTTTCTCTTCGGAAATCTCCCTATACTTACCGGTCACCAGATAAGCGTAACCGTCAAATTGTACCGTCATTTCCTCTATGTTGTTAGCTTTGACTTCCTGCCGCAGTTGATTATAACTAGGGGCATCGGCTTGCTCGCCGCCATTAGTAACGAATTGTACTATGCCCACCACGACTAAAAATAGAATCAAATAAAAACCAGAATTCCGGATGAACCGACTCATCCCCTACCTCCTCTCAAGACACATAAGATATTTTACCACAGCCTGTCTGGCCATCTCAACAAAGGTCCCTGAAATGTGATAGCAGCCCATTGGCGCGGTTTAACTGCTGTAGATTTCCGGCTTCAAAATCCCGATGTAGGGGAGGTTCCGGTAATGCTCGGCATAATCGAGTCCGTATCCGACAACAAAAGCATCCGGCAGCACGAATCCGGTGTAATCGGCCTGCAAATCCACCGTACGGCGTGCCGGCTTGTCAAACAGCGTGACAACGCACACCGAGTTTGCCTTGCGGCTCTTCAGAAGCTCAATCAAATGGCTCAGCGTAAGACCGCTGTCGATAATATCCTCCACAATCAGCACATCCCTGCCTTCAACGGATGCGTCCAGATCTTTAATGATCTTCACCACGCCGGAGGATTTGGTTGATGCCCCATAACTGGATACAGCCATGAAATCCAACTCAAGAGGTACTGTTATGGATTTAACCAAGTCGGCCATAAAAATAAATGCACCTTTAAGAACGCAAATAACGAGTGGATTGCGTCCCACATATTCGGCGCTGAGTTTGGAACCAAGTTCCTTAATCTTTGCGTGAATCTCTTCTTCACTGATGAGTATTTCCTGAATGTCATTCTGCAACTTAAGTGGACCTCCTACGTTTATACTATGAAAGCGTGAAACGGGCCATTCTTCGTTTTACACTTGCCTTAAGCATCCGATAACTCCATCCGGAGAACTCGTGATGTGTGCCGCCCGCAAGCGGCGTGAACGGAACGTCGTACACCTGGAATCCACACGATGCTGCCGGAACCGTCACAAAGAATAGGAATCCGGGCACGGACAGACGGTGGGATTTTCTCATCAATGAGAATATCTTTCACCTTTTTGCTTCCGTTTAATCCCATGATCTTCATCTTGTCCCCCGGCTGTCTGTTACGCAAGGTTAAAGGAAACCTCAGCTCATCCGCATCAAAATCCGCCACAAAGGCTGATGGTCTGGAGCCGCTCCGGCTTTCGCTTCCTGTCATTGACGACAATTTCAGCATTTTTCCGATTTCCTTAACATACTGCTGCGAAACATCAGGAGAATCAAGAATGTATATGTACTGTCCCTGTTCATTCGGAGGCTTGGGCCAAAACTGGATCACTCCATACTCACGAACACAGGTAATGCCGTCACCCAGATCTAGACGCCAGTTGCTTCGCTGATCGTTAAGAATGCCATGGCGCACCGTTTCAATCTTGACAAAATCGGTGTTTTCCTTGTCTGAGGGCAGGTAATTTAATATTAGTTTAATCAAACGCCGTTGTAAAGCGACATGTAAGCCCAAAAAGGAAGGCGCGTCGAAAGCGAGCCTCCCATCGTTCTCCTGTACCATACTCCGAAATTGCTTCGCAGCTTCAAGCTCCACAAAATCATCCTCCTGCTGGACTATCTCGGCCAACTGATTGAGTGAGGAGGAGAACTGCCCATTATATCGTTCTAGAAAAGGCAATACTTCCAGGCGAATCGCATTACGGCGGTACTTCGTCTGTAGATTGCTGTGATCCACCGCATACTGGAAACCGCATTCGTGGCACAACTCTACGATATCCGCCTTGTACATACGAAGGAACGGGCGGATAAGTTCCACTTTTTTTTCCGTGCGCTTAAATTTTATTCCGGCAAGTCCGGACAAGCCGCTTCCGCGCAGAAGCCTCATGAGCACCGTCTCGGCTTGATCGTCAGCATGATGAGCCAGAGCCACGGAGCGCGCATTGTATTTATGGGCCGTTTGCAGCAGAAATTCATAACGCTTCTCTCTGGCAGCCTCCTGCCCACCCTTGCCGCTCTCTTCCATATAAGCGGGAATATCGATGAACGCCGTTTCTAATGGAAGTCCGAGCCGCTCCGCCAGTTCACGTACCATCTCCGCCTCTTCGTCCGATTCTTTCCGAAACCCATGATGCATATGGGCGCAGATCAATCGGAGCGGTGTCCGGTGCAAAGAAACTTCATGCAGCACGTGCAGGAGCGCAACGGAATCAGGCCCGCCGGAAACGGCGACCACGATGCTATCACCTTCTGACCACAGATCAAACTCTGCGGCTGTACGCTCGATATGGTTGACGAATGTCCGTAAATAATCCTGTTTCACTTCCAGGTCCCCTTTAGAGGTTGTTCAAAAAGCCCGCTTTTGATAAGAAAACCTCTATCGAGGCCACTTCAAGGATGAGCGACCGCGATGCATAGGTAGGTTTTCTTGCGATATAGAATTCCATCAGTTCCACTGATAACTCATAAATTCTATATCTAACACGAAGTGAATCAGGAAGCCACTCGGCATCGAATCTTGAATTCAGCCGGGCCTAAGCAGATGCTTTCGAAGTATGTTTCCTGCGGAAACATTTCAGGTGCTCACGTACCAAAAACGTACGCTCCTCTCCTGACGTCCCTAGCTTCATCCAACTGAAGCGTTTTGAAAAAACGCACATCGGGAGCATAAGCTTCGGTGCTGAAAACCGACCTTTTTGAACTCGCACCTTTATGAATTCCCAGTAACAAGGTAACAACTTCATGAGCGGAAGAAAAAATAAACAGCAAGGGCCATGATGACTAACGACAAACCAAACGCGTTCTTCAGCCAACGCGGAGTTCGTCCCGGATTAGGACGCAAGTTCCTGCCCGAACCTTCGTATATTCGTTTTCTCCACTCGTTCAACGCTTCCCGTGAATCCGCGAAATCCCCCGATAAAGCCTTGTTCAGCCAAACAGCGTATGGCTTGAACACGAGGTTTCTTCGCAGCACCAGCTGCAGATCTGCAACACTACGGGTCTGGGGAAGCTGACAAGACGCCTCCCGTAATGATTTCTCATCCAGCAGGCCGATACACATCACGGCAAACGAGAACAAATCATAGGTTACGTCGCCAGTCCGGCTTCCGGCATTCCAGTATCCCCGATCATACCATTCCGTGAACTGCTTTACGCTGCGTCCGAAAGGGCTAACGCCTCCGTAATCGATCAGTTCCACTCTTCCGTATGCCGAAACCATCACATTATCCGGCTTCAAATCGCCGAATGCATAACCGGATGCATGCAGAACGGACAGCTTCTCGAGCAGCTTCAGTCCGATCAATCCGATCCAGTCGGCACCGCGTTTGCGAATAAAATGATGCAGCGGACTCCCCTCAATGTAACGCATAACATAGAAGGACACTTCGCCGCTGCCGTCATGATGATCGTCCGCCTCCACGAGATACGGGTCCGGCATCTGTTCTTTTAACGCATTCAGCACATTAATTTCGGATTGAAGATCCAGAGCGTCATACCCTACTTTTAAAGCATAACGCTCGCGTACTCCTGCCCGGTGAACCAGATACACCTTGCCGTTAGCCCCTTTGCCGAGCATACGTTCCACGATGTACCGGCTGTTCCGCCACTTGCCTTTAATTACGGTTCCTGGCGGATAACCCGGGTTAGACAACGTAGTCACCGAGCATCCCTTCCTCTTGGCTGGAATGACCCTGCCATGATTGATTACCTTCTAGTGTACCATATCGGTAAAATTCAATCACCTTTAACAAGGCAGGTCCAGTCGGCGTCGCCCCTCTCATCTGCAGGCGGCTGAACATTCCCCGGGCGCCGTCAAGATCTGAGGTCCAATTCACGTCCATCACGATATCCTCGCCACTGTGTTTTCCTGGAAAATGGAATACGGACAGTTCGCTTGAGCCTGCGCGCGCTTTCAAACTCAGCATCAAATCACGTATCGCTTCCTCAACGGCAGCCAGCTTGGGTTTCATGCTTGCACTTGCATCGATTAACAGCGCGACCTGCAGGGATGACGTCTCAGCCAGCTCATCCACCACTTCCACGACCTGCGAACGCTTGTCCGGCGGAAGCTCCTCCAGCGACCCGCCCCCCAGAATATGCTGTATCTCCTTATTTACTGCTTGTTGGATCGTCTGAACCACCGTTTTCCGAGTCATCATCTGTATCGTCTGCGCCAGCTGCGGTGTGCCTACGATCCGGTGTATGCCTCCTCCCGCTTTGGCTATCTCCTGAATTTCCAATCCCCCTAGCTCGCCGATCGTCCCGTAATCAAGGACCCCCACCACGTTCACGACAATACCATCCTGGAGCGCATGGGCTGCGGCCAGAACTGGACTGGCCCCAACGTTAGAGCACCCGTCCGTAATCAGTAGAATTTGCTTCATAATAAATGATCGCCTCCGTCTCATCCATTCCTATCGATTTGACTTCTATCTCTATCATTTCCACATTCAAGAGAGTTCAAACGATATATAGGAAGAATAGACGTAAAAAGATTTACCAACTCCGGGTCCTCCATTTCCCGGGTAATCGCTTGATTTATCTAACGCATCAGCTAACGGTTCGCGGCCGCTCCATTCGGGCAAAGCCCGGAACATGCACATTCGACCATTCCGGATGGAAGTGATCCACACGCCCGACCACCACCGTCATATCATCATGAATTTGATTCTGCTGGTAGCGAATCACCTTCTCCAACAAACAATCAGCAATTTCCTGCGGATCCTCACTGTTCACTTCCTGAATCATTCGTTTCATCCATAACTCCTTGTTTACCGCATAACCCGGCGCATCATATATGCCATCCGTCATCATAATGAGAACATCACCGGCCTGCAGCTGTAATGACACCAGGTCCACTTCGATATCCTGAATGATCCCAATCGGAAGATTGCTGGCCGAGACCGGTATGACATCATTACCTCGTTTGATAAAGCTTGGCGTCGAACCGATCTTCATAAAGGTGGTCTGAGCCGTATATTGATCGATTAGGGCCATATCGACCGTGGCATAGATTTCATCCGGCGAGCGCAGCATCAGAATCGAGTTGACCGATTTGATCGCCAGCTTCTCATCCATCCCCGATTGAAGCAGCTGTTCTAATATATTCAGAGCCGAGCTGCTCTCGAGCCGTGCCCTTTCCCCGTTGCCCATACCATCACTAAGCGCTACTGCAAACGTCCCGTTGCCCAGTTCGACCGTACTAAAGCTGTCACCTGATAAAATATCCCCTCCCTTAGCCGCTGCGGCTACGCCCGTCATAATTTCATATGTTTTCGCTGAGCCGAATCGCACGGTGGCCAATCCATCCCTTGGATGGATCAAGGTCTCTTCCATTACGGCGATATGCTCCCCGAGAATGTCGGACAGCAGCGGTCCGATAATCTTCCTGCATTCGTCATAACCCCGGGTGTATGCATGAACGATCTCAATCTCGACCTGCCCGGAGTCCAAACTGATGATATCGATGCCTTGAACCGATAAGCCCAGCTGCTGAAGCGCTTCCCGAATCTGTTCTTCCTGAATGTGCATGGTCTGGCTTTCCCGCTTAATCTCTCGAGCCAAGTCTTCCATGACCTGCGAAACCCCGGATAATTGTTCCGCTACCAGATGACGGCTATCGTATATTTGGCGTTTCCACTGCATATCATGTTGGTAAAGATGATACTGCTGCTTGAGGATGCCAAGCACCTCCTCCTTCTTGGCACAGATCCGGCTCCATTCCGGCGGCAGATCGTCTGCTTCCATCTCAGGATTCTCCTCGATAGAGGTCATCATATCGGTCATATATTTATAAGTCTGGTAAAACTTCATATCCCAGCACTGATTCCGTTTATAACATGTGGCACAGCTTCCTTCCGCCACAGCATTCATGAAATGGTTCATCTCCTCCGTTTGTTTACCTGGAGGCTGTATAACCCCTGACGTTTGTCCGAAGCTTTGCGAGAGCTGTCGGAACACCCGGGAAAATTGGGTCACACGGTCTGCTGTTAGATCCCGAACACGCTTGGCGTATTCATGCTGTGAACGGGTATGATCCTGCGTGCCCGGCACGTATTTGCCTATCGCCTGCATCACGCTCTTCGGCGTAATGAGGAATAACACGATAGCCGCGCAGGTTTCCCAAGTGGAGATCATCACCTCGCCAGGATTGCTGAAATAGATGGAGAGAATGGTTGCCCCCAGCAGCATTCCCAGCGAAACACCGCCTTTCTTCCCTTCCTTCAGCATACCTGCGAGCATCCCGGAAAAGGCGAGCAAACTCATCTGGGAGAATGCCGAAATGTTGGCAAGACTGAGGATGAGGCCCGTTACTACGCCAACCGAGGCGCCTAGCGGAGCTCCCCCGACTAGGGCAAATAGCAGAATTAAGTATCGAGATAAGACATGCTCTACCGACAGGGATTGGATCGTCCAGCCAACGGCACCTGTCATGACCGACGCCAGCAAAATGATAATACATAGAATTTCTTCATTTCGAAGAGCATGCGTTTTTTTACGAAGCGTCAGCACCGGAATCGCTTGAATAAAGACCAATGTCAGGACAAAGCTGAGCACGGCATTCAAGGTGAGCATCATCATGGAATACCAGGTAATGCTCGGTCCGATGAGAACACTGAACAGATTCACGAAGAAGGTAGAGACAAATACCATCAGCGGTGCATACGACAATTCTGCCCGATCATAGGTCTCCAATCCCCGCATCATAAAGTAAAAGATCAAGATTTCTGCCGGTACCATCCATGCCACCGGAAAGGACGCAAATAAACTTCCTGCAACGATAGCGGCGCCTACCGGCAGCAAATAATCGCGGCGCATAAAGGCAATGACTGCAAAATAAGCGATTGCAAATGGAGACAGCTCTCCTAGAATCATAGCTCGTCCGAGCAGAAAACCCATGAAGGTTAGCAGGATCATCCACTTCTTAGCGGCCAGGAAGTGGATGGGACGCTGTAGAAAAGGCAGCTGCCCTAACCGTTCTGTTACACGGGCACGAATGGAACCCGCTCCCCCTTTAACTGTCTCAGTACCCGGAAACATCACCAGATTTCTTTTATCCATTACGCTGGCACCCCATTCTTCACGAATTTGTTGGTCCCATTATAAAACCCCTATTCAGGAAAGTTTGTCAGAACACCGGACAAGCCCCAAAGAAATTTCCGACAAAATCAACGGGCCTTGCGAACGTTCGGGAAAAGAGCGTTCATCCCCCACGCCCAGCGGTGTTTATACGCCTCAAACCTGGAGCATTCTTGCAGATCATTTCCCGAATTGAGGCGGACAGCCCGTGCTCATTCCACACGGAAGCGCCGTAAATTGCGTAGGAACCTGTCGTACCCTTGGATACAACGACAAAAAAACCGCAGAAGGCGGTTTCCCTCTGCGGTCAGTTTATATTTTATCGAATTACATACGTTTGGCTCCGCGTCCGCCGCGTTTGCCTTCGGTATTCTTCTTAAGCGAAGAGATTCGTTCTTCACTGTCTTTCAGGAAGCGTGACATTTTATCCTCAAATGAAGGCTTGTTGGCCGCAGGCTTAAACGGGCGTCCACCGCGTTCACGGTTGAATCCTCCACCACCGCCACCTCCGAATCGTTCTCCGCCGCCGCCACTGCGTTCCGGTCTCGGTGCGCGGGGTGGACGACTTTCGGAAGCCGGCTTGTCGACAGCCTGCTTGATCGAAAGACCGATCTTGCCGTCCTTGTCGACATTAATCACCTTCACGGTAACGACATCGTTGATCTTCAAATGATCGTTGACATCCTTAACATAGTTGTCGGCGATCTCCGAGATGTGAACGAGACCCGTGACACCTCCTGACAGATCCACAAATGCTCCAAAATGCGTTATGCCTGTCACCTTGCCCTCTAACTTGGTGCCCACTTCAATTGCCATAGAATAAAATGATCCTCCCTTAAAAATATACAGTCCGATTTATAAATCGCGCTGCGGTGATTTGATTATACGATAATGACCTAAACAAGGTCAACAGACGTCTGTCATGCCTAATTACGGCTCTTCGCCCGAATTTTGGGGCTGAATGATCGGCGTCTCATTTGGCAGATACAGTCCAAACTTCTTGCGGGCAATCTGCCCGATATATTCAGGGTCCTTCAATCGCTCCACTTCATGAGTAATCTGGATTAGCGACTGTTCAACGGACTTATAATCCTCTTGCTTTTGAGCTAGCGCTTCGTTCTGATTACGGATGCGGTCATTCTGGGACCAGAGCGTTGAACCTGCCCAGATCAAAAACAGCGCCATCATCGCCACAAACATTCTTTTACGCCGGCGTGCGCCTTTGTTCTTTGTCTTGGTTTGTTGGGGAGCCTGCTTCGATGGATCAGCAAATCTTCCCATGACCATACCTCCTAAAACCAGCGCTTCCACGCCTTGATAACCTTGTCCGCGAATTGCTTGCACCATGCCGGCAGCCTAACTCTGGATGTGATCGGTCTCAGCATCCATTTCAAGAGTCGCCAAAAAGGCATGAGGCATTTAAGGACTAAACGCAACAGCGACAGGAGAAACTTCCATAGAAACCTTAACAATCCTAAGATGAGCATCAGGATTCCTTTGATCGGATTCCACAATAAGATACGGAACAGCTTGTACAAAAAGGACAACAAGCCTTTTGTCACTTGAATTAACATTACCACAAAACGCTGGGTTATGACACTCCATAATAAAAAATAGATCCAAACCCCTATAAACAGGCCCACAAACACATAAAAACGCAGTTGACCGTCATTGGTCACATACAACATGCGAAAAATGAAGAAGGCTGCCGCAATCCAGTAAAGGAAGTCCAGGGTATGCTTGGACCATTGCGGGAAACGGAGCTGCCCTGCCAGCACCCGGTAGCTGTCGAAGGCGACTCCCATCGCTGCTCCGGAGAAGAGCATCCAGAGCAGCGTGATCCATTGTACGCTGGGGTTCATTTAAACAGCTTACCCAGCAGACTCTTGTTCTTGGTCTGCGAACCGGGATTCAAATAAATCAGTGAGTGCACCTGACCTTCAATCGACAAAAGCCCCTCTTCCAGGCTGAGATTTTTAATATGTAAATTTTGCCCACGAATGGTGAGATGCCCAAGCTCGGTTTGAAGCAGAAATTCTTCACTG
This sequence comes from Paenibacillus sp. ISL-20, assembly GCF_018613005.1. Taxonomy (NCBI): domain Bacteria; kingdom Bacillati; phylum Bacillota; class Bacilli; order Caryophanales; family Paenibacillaceae; genus Paenibacillus; species Paenibacillus sp. ISL-20. The sequence continues at coordinate 34,772 of NZ_JAGGRD010000015.1, read as the reverse complement.
TCAAAGCTCTCCACATTTTGGACACCCGTAATGTCCAGCAGCTTCCGGTTCTGCATCCGCAGGTCATGAAACTTGCCCTTCCCTTGGTCGATCATGGCATGTACCCCTCCTTTTAACAATAGCTTATGGGAAGGCGCCTGTCTTTAGAACCGGAAGAAGAGCAACCGCTTTAGGAAAGATCGTGACGCTGCGAGGAATGCACGGAGAATGAACGAGAGCAAGGAAGTCCAATGTTTATACACCCATGATAAACATAAAAACGTCCCCCACACCATATGGTGAGAGGGACGTTTGATGGAACGGTTCGGGCTGCTTACCAGTCCAATCCGCGATCTTTAATGATCGGTTCTTCCTTGACCAAGGTATAGAGGCTGGTCGCCTCATCTTTACGGGTTGTCTCGGTAAGACGCTCGACCCGGACGGTCACCAGCTTCTGACCAAATTGGACGGTGATCTCATCGCCCAATTTAACCGTGCTGCTCGGCTTGGCCTCACGGCCATTAATCAGTACCCGACCTTGATCCGATACATCTTTCGCTACGGTACGCCGCTTGATTAACCTCGATACTTTCAGGAATTTATCGACGCGCATTATTTTACGGCTTCTTTAAGCTTGTTACCTGCCTTGAACGCAGGAACGTTGGATTCTGGAATTTCGATGGTGTTGCCTGTTTGCGGGTTGCGGCCAGTACGTCCAGCGCGCTTGCGAGTTTCGAATGTACCAAAGCCGATCAATTGAACTTTATCGCCATTAGCCAAAGCGTCAGTAATTTCACCAAGGAAGCCGTTCAAGACGTTCTCTACGTCTTTTTTTGTCAATCCACTTTTACCGGAAATGTTGTTGATCAGATCTGTCTTGTTCATGAATTAAATCCTCCCAATTATCAGAAAAATATAAGATTTTACGGTTATTTGGTTAAACCGCCTTGCAAAGCTGCAAGATTTCACCATTAATGATTATTCTGGATGCCTTGCGGAATTCCTGCCGCAAATCCCTATTTTTTTATTTTTTACGTGAAAAGTTGCCTTTTTCACACATCGATACCGCCGCTTTGTGCCGATCCCGATTTAGCTTCCTGCCATAGGGCTTCCATCTCGTCCAGGGTACTTTCCTGCAAGGTTTTCCCCTGGGCGGCAAGCTGCTCCTCTATGTAGCTGAAGCGACTGACAAACTTCCGGTTCGTTCTCGAAAGCGCCTCTTCCGGGTCCGCCCCGATAAATCTTGCAGCATTGGAGACCGCGAACAGCAGATCGCCGAGCTCAAGCGCCGTATCCTCATCAGACTGGCCCTCGGTCACCGCCTGCCTCAGTTCACCGAGTTCCTCTTCAATCTTCTGGAACACGCCTTCGATGTTATCCCAATCGAAACCAACCTTGGATGCCTTCTTCTGGAGCTTGTACGCCTTCATCAAGGCGGGAAGATCCCGCGGGATGCCATCCAGTGCCGAGGCTTTCTCTGGTGAGAGCCCTTTGCGGCGCTTCTCTTCCGCTTTCATCTGCTCCCAGTTCTGCAGGGCAGATTCCGCATCTTTGGCGCTGCTCTCGCCAAAGACATGCGGATGACGGAAGATCAGCTTGTCATTCAGCGCTTGAATGACATCATACACCGTAAAGGTACCGAGCTCCTCTTCCATCTGGGAATGCAGCATAATCTGCAGCAGCAGATCCCCGAGTTCTTCCTGCATATGCTCAGGTTCATCCTCATCAATCGTCTCTAATACCTCATAGGTTTCTTCGATCAGATTTTTGCGGATGGATTCATGGGTCTGCTCACGGTCCCATGGACAGCCCTCAGGACTGCGCAGAATGCCAACGATCTCATGGAGTCTGGCAAACGTTCGCTGTCGAAGCAGGCTGTCATCGCTTCGGGGTACGTAGACCAGCGACAGATTCCCATATCCGTCGATGCGATCAAGCTCGTAGAGTGGCACGCGCTGGATCACTTCCTCACCCTCAACGCCCAGCGCATGGCCGACAATGACCGGATATTCGTCCGGATACAGTTCCATCAGTGCCAGTTTAACTTCCGAAGCTGTAAACATGTCATACACCTGGCCGATCAGGGTATGGAGCTGCGGCTGGATGACACTTGCACGTAGCTCAGCCGCATCGAGAAGCTGGAAGCCCTCAATGGGATCGAAACCAAGGCGAACGAAGGCCTCGTCCAGAAAGCTCTCACCGCCGAGCACCGTAAGCGTCACATTCTCTCCCGGGCAGCGCTCCCGTAATAACCGAACCGTTGCCTCCGCTACCATCGGATGCCCGGGCACCGCGTAGACAAGCTCACGATCATCCTCAGCAGCCTTAGCCAGGTTGATTAGCGCGGATGCAATGGATTCGTACACCTCGGGGAAGGTGTCATGCGCTTCATACACGTGGTCAAACGATTCCGGGTGAATCTGGAACTCATTCAACGCAGCGATGACGGGATGAGATAATGTACGCACATACACCTTCGATGCCCGCTGCATGGTTTTTATGATACCTATCGTCAATCGATCAGGGTTGCCAGAACCCAAGCCGACCACCGTAATGGATGCACTCATACGCTACTTCCTTTCGTCTTCGTCCGCCTTGTCGACGTCATTATCGTACACTACTATATCACAGAAGATCAAACAACTCACGTCAACCCGGGTCAGCGCAGCACGCGCAGGGCGCGCAAGAAGGCCGCCAGCGGTCTTCCGACCTTTGGCAGCATCCGAAGCTCCTCCTCGGTGAGGAGCTTCGTGAGTGCGGCGCCGATAAGGAAGGCGCCGCAGCCAGCCGCGACGCCGCTCAGGCTCGCAGCCGCGTGGGTGAGGCGGCCCGGGGCGAAGCCGGCCGCAGCCAGGATGCCGCCGGCTGCCTCACCTGCGCCCCAGGCGGCCAGTGCCACCGCCGCGAGGACCGGCAGCGTCCTCGCAAACATGCCGCCGACGTCAAGGTGGGCACCGGCGCTTCGCGAGAGCAGCGCGAGGTTAAGCGCGGCGGCGGTCAGATGCGCAGCCACGCCGGCGATGGCTGCGCCAGTAATGCCGAACTGCGGCACCAACAACAGGTTGAGCAGCAGCTTGAGCCCAGCCGCAGCCAGCAGATGAACCGCCGGTGCTTTAACCATACCAATCCCTTGAAGCAGCGCAGCCGTAATCGTGCTTAGCGTACCCCCAGCAGCCGTAAAGGCAATCACCTGCATCGTCACCGTTCCTGCGGCATCCTCGTACAGCATGACGTTAATCGGTTCAGCCAGCACTGCCAAGCCTATGGAGGCCGTCATTCCGATCAGCCAAAACCAACGGAGGGCCATGCGGGTTTGGCTTGCAACCCGGCTGGACTCTCCTTTGAACTTGGCCTCCGCCAGCGCAGGGATAAACAGAACCGACAACGAAGTAGCCAGCATCGTAACCAACTGGACAAGCGGCAATCCGCGGTTATAGACCCCAAACTCCGCCATGGCCGTTGCTTCACCCAGTCCACCGGATGTCAATAACCGTGGCACCGTGAAGGTATCTACCAGTCCAATCAGCGGAACAGCGAGCAGACTAAGACAGACCGGGATTCCATAAGCAAGCAGGCGTCCAAGTAGAACACCTGCTCCCTCTCTAGTTACATCGGCACGCATCCCCGTTTTGTTCATACCCGCCGCTCCGAATCCGTGACTTACTTCTCCTTGTATTTTACCCCGAGTTGACCGGACATGCTTGCGCCAGTATAGTCCCATCACCAGTAGACCGGCGGCACCACCGGCAGCAGAGCCAAGCAGCGCTCCGGCGGCAATTACGTCGGGATCGGCACCGGCACGGATCATGTAGAGCAGCAGCACAATCATGACCCCAACACGGACAACCTGTTCCGTAATCTGGGAGATTGCCGTCGGCACCATATTGTGCAGCCCTTGAAAATAACCGCGCAGGACCGACATCCAAGGCACGAATGCCAGCGCCAACGCACCTGCGCGGAGGGCGGGCACAACCTGACTGCTTCCGATCCACATCCCGATCCAAGGAGCACAGACATACATCAAGAAGCCGAGAATTAGACCGAACAGCACCAACGAGACGGAAGACAGGCGCAGCAGGCGATGACCGTCCTCAGTGCGCCCTTCGGCCTCATATTCTGCCACATATTTGGAAACCGCCGCGGGGAAGCCAACCGCCGCTATCGTAATGATCATCATATAGAACGGATAAACCGTATTGTAGATGCCAAAGACGACATCCCCACCCATATTTTGCAGCGGTATTTTTTGCAGTGTGCCAATCAGCTTGGACAGAAGCGCGGCCGCACTGAGAATAAACGCTCCCTGTAGAAGCCTTGCCCCTGTTTGATCTGGTTTCATATCCTCTTCCAATCCCCTAGTTTCTTTTTTTCGTATCACAGACCAAACATCTGCGCAGATGCTGCCATGTGTACCTCCATTATAACCAAGGGTGGGAGAGGGGTACAAAAAAGAGAAACCGGACAACAAAAACTCCCAGCTGCCGATTGACCCTGTGATCAACGTTCAGCGGGAGTCTCCATCCAAGGATTCATATCCTCGTCTTATTGTTCCATTTGCTTGCCGAGGAAGCCTGCGGCGGTTTCAGACATCTTCACTTCCATCTCACCCATGTTCACGGATTCGTCCTTGTTCAGCAGCACAACACTGCCAATCGGGTCTCCTCCAGCAATGATAGGCGCAGCGACAAAAGCGGATAAAGTTTCCGGATTGTCTTTGCTGATCTCATACGTACCACTGTTGCTTTCCAGCACTGTCTTGCGATTCTCCATGCAGTTTTCTAGAAGGTTGCCGATCGGCTTGTCCAAATACTCCTTCTTGGAGCCGCCTGCTACGGCGATAAATGTATCACGGTCTGATATGATCGTGATGTGACCTGTGCTCTCATAAAGGGACTCTGCGTATTCCTTCGCAAAATCGCCCAATTCACCGATCGGTGAATATTTCTTCAGAATGACTTCTCCATCCCGGTCAACGAAAATTTCCAGCGGGTCACCTTCGCGAATTCGCAGTGTGCGTCTAATTTCTTTTGGAATGACCACGCGCCCGAGGTCATCAATACGGCGGACGATACCAGTAGCTTTCATGTCACTTGTTGCCCCACTTTCATAAGAAGATTTTTCAACTACTGTTCCATTCGGGAAGAGGATGTCCCCAGGTATATAAGAGTTAATGTCTGACCATAGTATTCATCCATTCCCAATTCCTTATACATCATCTACCCTCTGTTGGTTGCGAAATCCAAAAATAAATATCATTCGAAAGAGACGGATGTCAGGGGAGAAAAAATCCATAACGCGCTATTTCGCACGTTATGGATTCGAAGATCCCACCATTTCATCATGCGCTAGCCGTAACATCCGGGATTACCCGCAGCGCATTACAATATCAATCGCCCGGACCTTGTCCGTGGGCTTATTTACCCGTGTCTTCCTTGCCTGCATCCGGTGTTTGATCACCTTCCGCAGGTTTGTCGGTGGTACCGTCTTTCTTCTGGTCTCCTGTGCCTTCGGCAGGCTTGTCCGCTTTCTCACTCTTCGGAAGATTCATGCTCTCAATCAGGTCGTTGAGCTCATTCTGCATAAAGTTGTCGATCTTCGCCGAGGCAAGTTCATTTCGAATGCCTTCCTTCTGATCGGCAGGCAGCTTGTCGTAAGACACTTCCTCGCGCTTCTCTACTTTCATGACATGGTAACCATAATCGGTTTCTACCGGATCGCTGATCTTATTAAGCTCAAGCGTCAGTGCCTTTTCCTTAAACTGCGGTACCCAAGTGCCTGCCGGTTTGTTCTCATACAGACCTCCGCTGTTCTTGGAGCCCGGATCCTCGGAGTATTTCTTAGCGACCGCAGCAAAGTCCTCGCCTTTATTCAGCTTGGACTGTACTTCCTTGGCAATTTTGAGCGCTTCACCTTCTGCTCTTTCCTTGCCTTCCGCATCCTTAAAACCAATCAGGACATGACGAACGCTAATGTTGGTGTAATCCTTCTTGTTCGCCTCGAATTCCTTCTTGATATTCTCTTCGGTTACCTGATTCTTCTCATATTCCATAACGGTCATGACGCGAAGCATATAATTTTTGAGATCGTCTTCCGTCAATTTCTGCGATTCCAGAGCAGCTTTAAACTGCTCCTCGCCCATTCCGCTCTTCTGCTGCTTTAACAAATCATCCGCTTGCTTCCCGGCAGCTTCCTTCGCTTTATCGTCAGCTTTGGCGTACAGGTATTCATAGGCTACCCCCTGTTTCGCCAAATACTCTTTAAATTCATCCATTTGTAAAAATTGGGCGTATTCCGGGGACATGAACTGAATCATGCGCTGTTCCAGATCAAATTCCTTCTCGGTAATCTCTCCACCCTTATATTTGACAATAACTTTGCTATTATCATTTTCGGTTCCCTTAGTCTTGTCGTTTCCGCACGCAGCGATCATCGACATGGATAGTACTGCTGTGATGGATACCATAAACGTCTTCCATGCCTTGTTATTTCTTGACGGCATTTTGTAGTTCTCCCTTCAGGTTGAATGGCCCATTTGCGGCCTCCAGGAATTGCTCCAGCAATTCTAACAGTTGTTGATCGGAAAGTCCCTTGCCTTTGATTCGAATGGCCATCGTCGGCCCTTGTTCAAATTGTACACGTCTTTCGAACATATTTCCAATTTGCGCAAGTCCTGCTGTATTAACCGCCTTATCCTGCCCTTCATAAAACTGCAGCAGCACATCATCGCCGCGCTGGATAATGGAGTCGATCCCGTACGTACGACCATATACCTTCAAGCGAGATACAGCAAGCAGGTTACTTACCGCAAGCGGCAGCTCGCCAAAGCGGTCAAGCAGTTCATCCTCAAGCTCAGCCGATTCGTCGATAGACGAAACGACAGCCACTTTTTTATAAATTTCGATCTTCTGGATGCTGTCATAAATGTAATCAGACGGCAAGTAAGCATCAATCCCCAGATCGATGGAGGTGTTCCAGTCCTTCGATGGCAATGGCGGCTCGCCCAGCATGCTGACTTTGCGTTTCTGTATCTCCTCCGCCAGCATCTGTGAATACAGGTCGAACCCGACGGAAGCAATAAAGCCATGCTGCTCCGCTCCGAGCAGGTTGCCCGCGCCGCGAATCGACAGATCCCGCATCGCAATCTTGAATCCGGAGCCAAGCTCCGTAAATTCTTTAATGGACTGCAGCCGCTTCTCGGCCACTTCGGTCAGCACCTTATCCCGCTGGTACGTGAAATAAGCATAAGCGATCCGGTTGGAACGTCCGACGCGTCCGCGCAGCTGATACAGCTGGGAGAGGCCCATTTTGTCCGCATCATGCACAATAAGCGTATTTACATTCGGGATATCCACACCCGTCTCAATAATGCTCGTACTAACCAAAACGTCGTATTCGCCGTCCAGGAAGTCGAGAATGGTCTTCTCCAGTTCCGTTTCCGACATTTGCCCGTGTCCCACACCCACTCGGGCCTCCGGTACCAGCATGGATATCTGGGCTGCCATCTCCTGAATGCCCTGAACCCGATTGTAGAGATAGTAAACTTGACCGCCTCGGGCCAGCTCTCGCTCGATGGCTTCCCGCGCCAGGGTCTGGCTATGCTCTACGACATAAGTCTGCACTGGAAAACGGTTCTCCGGTGGTGTCTCGATCACGGACAAATCCCGAACGCCGAGCATCGACATATGCAGCGTGCGCGGAATCGGCGTTGCCGTCAGCGTCAGTACGTCGACATTGGTCTTCAGCTTCTTCAATTTCTCCTTATGGGTAACGCCAAACCGCTGCTCCTCATCCACAATCAGCAGTCCCAGATCTTTGAACACAATATCCTGTGACAGCAATCGGTGCGTCCCGATCAGAATATCGACAGAGCCCTGCTTTACTTTCTTGATCGTCTCATTCTGCTCCTTACGGCTTCGGAAACGGCTCAGCACCTGAATGTTGATCGGATAATTGGCAAAACGCTCCCGGAACGTCTCGTGATGCTGCTGGGCCAGAATTGTCGTCGGTACCAGCACCGCAACCTGCTTCCCTTCGATCGCTGCTTTAAACGCAGCACGAACCGCCACTTCCGTTTTCCCGTAACCGACATCACCGCACAGCAGCCGATCCATCGGCCGGTTCTGCTCCATGTCTTTTTTGATTTCGGTAATCGCTCGAAGCTGATCGGGTGTTTCATCATATGGGAACATGTCCTCGAATTCCTGCTGCTCCGACGTATCTTTCTCAAATCCGTACCCAGGCGCAGTCTGACGCTCGGCATACAGCTTGATCAGATCGTCGGCGATATCCTGAACGGAAGAGCGAACCTTGTTCTTAACCCGCGTCCATTCATTTCCGCCCAGCTTGTAAACCTTCGGCTCCTTGTCTTCGGAACCGACATATTTCTGAATGAGATCGATCTGCTCAATCGGAACGGACAGCTTATCGCCCCCGGCATACAGAATATGCATGTAGTCCTTATGGATTCCGTTGATTTCGAGCGTCCCGATCCCCATATATTTCCCGATACCGTGGTTTTGATGCACCACATAATCGCCGACTTTGAGCTCCGTATAACTCTTGATGCGCTCGGCGTTGTCCATATTCTTTGTGGTTTTGCGTGTTTTGCGCTGCTTCGAGGAGAACATCTCGCTCTCAGTAATAATGGCAGCATGAACCGAAGGCATCTCAAAGCCATTCTGCAGATGCCCCTCAAACATAACCGGTTCTTCGATGCCATAGTCCAGCAGTACCCGCCGCATGCGGTCCATCCGCTCCGCATCGCCTGCCAGCATCATGACCTGAACGCCCGACTTCTTCCAGCGCTCCATCTCAGCCTTGAGCACGTTCATCTGGCCATGGAAATCCTGCATGCCGCGCGTAATCACATTGACGATATTCTGCGGCTGCATTCTTGGTACCTGACGCAGGAAGATCGAGATCAACAGACTCTGATAGGGATGCTGATAGATCAGTTCTTCCGTATCCAGTGAAAGCGGCAGATCCGGCAGCGATTTGCCATTCTGCATCAGATGCAAATTCCATTCCGCTTCATCCCGCTCCAGCTGCTTGGCTGTTTCTAACAGACGAGCGGGCTCATCCATAATCAGAATCGTATCCTTCGGCATGTAATCATATAAATTGGTCTTCTCCGGATACAACAGGGAGATATATTTATAGATTTCAGGGAAATATATCCGCTCGCGCAGCATCTCAACTTCCCGGTGTATTTCATCCCGCAGACGAAGCTTGGCCTGACGATCACTCATGCGCTCGAGCTGCGTCTCCAGCAGACGGACCACCGTATCCGCTGTACGGCTGAGCCGCTCTGAATCTGCAATAATTTCCTTGCATGGTGTAATGGTGACTTCCCGGACCTTGTCAATCGAGCGCTGATCCGCCGGGTCGAAGGTACGAATTGAGTCGATATCTTCATCAAACAGTTCGACGCGGTACGCCATGGTCGTTGTCATCGGATAAAAATCGATGATACCGCCGCGGACACTCATCTCGCCGCGGCTCTCGACGCGCTCCACCCGTTCATATCCCATCTCGATCATCTGGTTCAGGAAGGAATCCAGCACGAGTGTCCCGCCGTCATGAAGCACAATTCGTGCATCAGACAACACTTCGGGAGCGGGAAGCAGGCGACGCACGCCGGAAAATGGAACAACGACAATACCCCGGAAGCCTCTTGCACAACGGACGAGTACATCAATCCGCTGCGCCAGAGTCTCGGGGCTTGAAACGGCCGACTCGGCCGCTACCAGTTCATTCGCCGGGTATAACAATACTTGATCCGGTGAGAGCGCTTCCTGTAAATCATCCGCAATTTTCTGAGCTGAAAACATATTATGAGTGACAACGAGCAGCGGGCGCTGCTGGTCCTGGTGCAATGCGGCCATTAAGATCTGCCTGGACGACCCAGAAAGACCGGAGATCAATTGCTCCCTCATGCCGGCTTGGACGCCAGCGGTTATGGATTTGAAGTCCGAATCCTTCGAAAATACATCAATAAGTGCTTGTAACAAAAGGGGCACCTCTCTTATGCAAAAGAAATGAATTTCCTAGACTCTATTTCTCATGGAATTTTAGACGATTGCCAAAAAATTATAACCGAAAAGAAGCCTTGAGCAAAACTGCCAAGGCTAGAGCAGCGGCAGAGCCTGCCGCTGTATGTCTTCTACCAAAAAAACGTCGTGTACCCCATTATACGCTCATTGCAGGGGATTTGCCAAAAGGCTAAGTTCCGGATGGGCTTCGAGGGCTTCTCTGCAATGATCGCAGGTTACCCGGACCATCACTTCTCCGTTAAAATCATAGGCTATTATATCCTTGCGTTCCTCAGGGGTCAAGGAATCAAATCCGAGACGCGCTTCGGATACGTGATTGGAATCGATGCGGCCCTGAAACGCCCGACAGTGTCTGCAAACATAGGTTATCGCCATCATATGCCTCCTGAAGGTCGTATATACCTTCAGTATGCCCGGATTTTCCTCGTTTAAGACTTCGATCTTGCGGTTGCCCCATGTCTTAGGAATCATCTCTTTAGATACTTCCATACTATGATGCTTTCTAAGACTTGTTAAACTTCGCCATCGTCTGTTCAAAGGTATGATCCAGACTGAATTCCAGCGCGTCACAGGTCTCCTCTACCATGCTCTGCATCTGTTCGCGTTCCTTCTTCGGAAAAGTACCGAGCACATAATCCACAATGGCATAACCCGGCTCAGGCCTCGATATGCCCATACGGACACGGTTGAAGCTCTGAGTCCCGGTATGCTGAATAATGGATTTAATGCCATTATGTCCTCCGGCACTGCCTTGATACCGCAGGCGGATCTTACCGACGACGGTATCCAAATCATCATAGACCACAATCATGTCCTCAAGATTCACTTTATAATAATCCATATAAGCACGCACAGCCTCGCCCGAAAGATTCATGAACGTCATCGGTTTGATCAGGACGGTTTTGGTGCCGCCAATCATCCCTTCGGCGATGACCGATTTGCATTTATTCTGATTGAACTTCATACCGTGTCGCTCTGCCAGTGCATCCAGCGCCATGAACCCAACATTATGGCGTGTCTTCTCATAATTAGAACCGGGGTTGCCCAGTCCGACAATCCATTTCATCACAGGTTGATTCCTTTCACGATTTATACTTTCTTCTTTGCGCATTTCTGAGTACAATATGAACAAAACCTATCGGCGTTATGCCTCATAAGAAGGTGAATCGGCATTGAAAGCTTTCGAACAGAAATTAACGCACCACAGCCATTTTCAATACCATATGAAGCATGGCATCCCTGTTCAAGTCTATGAACTGGGTTGTCACATAGACGTGGGTCTGATCACTGCAGTCGACGCCTATTTTGTCGAGCTTGAGGGAACGCTGTACAACCGGAGTACGTTCACTTTTATCTCTAGGCCCGGATATTAACAAGCTTGCGCTTTATTAACAGGCTGAACTTATGAAAACGTTTTCTTTCCAGCTGTTCATATGCTCTTGCTAACCCAAGCGGCAAAGTCGTTATAGCCGACAAGGGTTACATCTCCTCATGAGGAGATGTAACCCTGCCTTTACACGGTTTATTATTCTATTTCAAACAATTTACTAATCGACAATTCCTCATGAACCCGGATGATGGCTTCACCCATCAACGGAGCAACCGACAACACCGTCAGCTTGCTGCTCGGGTTCGGATTGGTGATCGGAATGGTGTCTGTTACAACAACTTCCTTCAGCGGGGAGTTTTCCAGTCGCTCATGGGCAGGGCCCGAGAGAACCGGATGTGTACAGCACGCGTAGACTTCCTTCACGCCACCTTCCATCAACGCATTGGCACCCAGCACAATCGTACCGGCGGTGTCGATAATGTCATCAATCAGAATAGCGGTCTTGCCTTCGATATTTCCAATAATGTTCATGACTTCACTGACATTCGGCTCCGGTCGGCGTTTATCGATAATCGCCAGTGGCGCATTCAGGAAATCAGCAAGCTTTCTCGCGCGAACCACACCGCCGTGATCCGGAGATACAACGACCGGGTTCTCGATCTGCTTTGAACGGAAATATTGGGCAAGAATCGGTACGCCGAGCAGATGATCCACCGGAATATCGAAAAATCCCTGAATCTGCATCGCATGCAGGTCCATCGTAATGACGCGATGAGCTCCTGCTTTTTCGATCAGGTTCGCAACCAGCTTAGCGGTGATCGGATCCCGCGAACGCGCTTTGCGGTCTTGACGGGCATATCCGTAATACGGAATAACCACGTTGATGCTCTTCGCGGATGCCCGCTTGAGCGCATCCACCATAACCAGCAGCTCCATCAAGTTATCATTCACCGGCAAACAAGTGGACTGCACAATATAAACATGGCAGCCCCGTACGCTTTCGGAGAGCTTTACTTGAATCTCGCCGTCGCTAAAGCTGGTTGTATGCGATTCCCCCATCGGAATGCCGATATAATCGGCGATCTGATGGGCAAGTTTAGGATTGGAATTACACGTGAATATTTTTAATTTAGAATCAAGATAAGTCATAGAATAAAAACCCTCCGTGCTGGTTCGTTGAATTAGGTATCCGATCACCGCTTCATATCTTGGTTAAGGAAGCAGGGATAATTACGATTTCTTGTTCTTCTTGGCGATGGCGCGTGCCCGGATCTTCTCTGCGTACCCTGGCTTGTTCTCCTGACGCTGTCTGGCGATGGCCAGATCATTGTCCGAAACGGAATGCGTAATGGTAGAGCCTGCAACAACGAATGCGCCCTTGCCCACCTTCACCGGTGCAATCAAATTCACATTACTGCCGATAAATGCATCATCTTCAATTTCGGTAATGGACTTATTATAACCATCATAGTTGACTGTAATCGCACCACAGCCGATATTAACGTTTTTGCCGACTTTGGCATCACCAACATAACTGAGATGGGATACTTTAGAGCCGTTGTCAATCGTGGCGTTCTTCACTTCGACGAAGTCGCCCACCTTTACATCATCCCCCAGCTTGGTGCCTGGACGAAGATAAGCAAACGGTCCTACGGAGGTCCGGGAGCCGACTTCAGCGCTGCTGAGCACCGAATGTTTGACGCTGGCACCATCCGCGATAACAGAGTCCTCGATATCGGTATCCGGTCCGATCACGCAATCTTCACCGATCACCGTATTCCCTTTCAGGTCGGTACCGGGATAGAGCACTGTATCTGAACCAATCTTAACATCAGCTCCGATATAGGTTGAAGCCGGGTCAATGATCGTAACACCGTTCAACATGTGCATGCGATTGATGCGCTCTCTCATGAAGCCTTCGGCTTCTGACAGCGCCAGGCGATCGTTAACGCCAATCGATTCCGCGTAATCATCCGTCTGATAAGCAAGCACGGTCTCGCCGGCTTGTTTCAAAATACCGATGCAATCGGTCAGGTAATATTCCTGCTGCGCATTCTGGTTGGTTACATTATCCAGTGCAGCGAATAGCTTTTTATTGTCAAAACAATAGGTACCGGTATTAATTTCAGTGACTGCGTCCTCTTCCGGACTGCAATCCTTCTGCTCAACAATCCGGAGTGCGCTGCCATCCTCGCCTCGAATGACCCGGCCGTAGCCTTTCGGGTTATCCATATGCGCGGTAAGCACCGTAGCGGCCGCATTGTTGCTTTCATGAAGCTTCAAAAGATTCTCCAGTGTCTCGGACGTCACCAGCGGAGTATCCCCGCAAATGACAATCGTGGATCCTTCTTCACCGCCAAGTAATTCCTTGGCTTGCTTCACAGCGTGACCCGTTCCGAGCTGCTGCTCCTGCAGTACATACTCGGCTGCGTCTTGCAGATAAGCGCGAACCGTTTCCGCACCATGGCCTACGACCACAACACTGCGTTCACAGTTTACCTGCTGTACAGTTTGCAATACATGTCCGACCATCGGCTTGCCACAAACAGGATGCAGCACTTTATATAGTTTGGATTTCATACGTTTGCCCTGCCCAGCGGCGAGCACAATAGCAAATCTTTTCAAGGGCCATGCCTCCTCCTCTTGAACTCACTACTGAATATATATCATTCTACAAAAAAAGAAAAGAGAGCCACAGGTATGGCTCTCTTTTCCTTGAACCCCAATTGTAAATCTTAAGCGCCTTCTTCAATCACTTCTTCTTCAGTAGCCGCTCGCTCATACTCGGCCAATACAGCCGATTGAATTTTCTCGCGAGTACCAGAAGAAATGGGATGGGCAATGTCGCGGAATTCTCCATCAGGAGTGCGTTTGCTCGGCATTGCAACAAACATTCCATTGTTTCCGTCGATGACGCGAATGTCGTGAACGACAAATTCATTATCGATGGTAATGGATGCGATTGCCTTCATTCTCCCCTCAGAGTTAACACGGCGGAGTCTGACATCCGTAATTTGCATATGTGTTCACCACCTTTTTCCATCAGAGACTTGGTGTATAATTCCACACAGCAAACCAGAAATCCTTCTTTTTTCTAATACAAAATGTCCTAAAAACAGGAATTTTTTTTAGAATGTGATATTTTCGACAGACTTCGGGCTAATTCGAATGAAAACGCTATTATATCGACAAATATCGCGAGTCTATTTTTCGAAGTAATTACCAGGGTTTACGGTAATTCTCTTCGTTTTGGAGTCCACATCGCTTAAGATGGCTAGTGAAATATAGTCCTCCAGAAGTCTTTCGTCGGTTTCCACCGCTCCTGACTCTACCAGCACACCGACACCTGCGACTTCAGCATTAAATTCACCCAGCAGATCAACCATTCCCTGAATGGTTCCGCCTGCCTTCATAAAATCATCCACGATCAGCACGCGAGAGCGTTCCTTGAGCGCCCGGCGGGATAATGACATGGTATGGATGCTCTTATGTGAGCCCGATACATAATTGATGCTTACGGCCGATCCCTCTGTCACTTGATGGTCCCGGCGAACTAGTACGACCGGCAAGTTCAATTGCGCCGCTGTCGCATAGGCCAGCGGAATCCCTTTGGTTTCAACGGTCATAACCACATCGATATCCCGGTCGGCGAACGCCGTGGCAATGATCTTGCCCGCCTCGTTCATCAGCGAAGGTTGTCCGAGCAGATCAGACATGTACAAATAACCGCCCGGCAGAATCCGATCCGATTGCTGAAGCTGCTGGCACAGCTCCTCCGCAAACCGCAAGGCATGATCTTTGCGCAGCTTCGGAATGTAGCGGACTCCTCCCGCTGCGCCGGCCAGCGTCTGAAGCTCTCCGAGCCCCTCGCTCTCGAACACGTCCTTAATGATCGCCAAATCCTCACTGATGGATGACTTGGCTGCTCCATATCGCTCAGCGAACGTTGTCAGCGGAATCAGCGTATGCGGTTTAGATAGTAAATATTGGGTCATATCGACCAATCGTTCGCTTCGTTTTAATTTTTTCACCTAGGGTTCCTCGCTAAATCCGAATATTATATGTTAAATATAACACCTTTGTACGTATTTATACAACTTTGTTTGAAATTCGACCCCGAATTGTCAAACATAACCGTTTCTAAGTCAGTAGGCGAACGGCATACACTTCCTTACAGAATCCCCGCAGGCCATTGTAAATCCGGGCTACCTTGGATTCCTTAGAGACCAGACCAAAGACCGTTGGACCGCTTCCGGACATGAGCGCACCGTCAGCTCCCAATTTGAGCATTCCTTCCTTCAGCTGCTGAACTTCCGGGTGCATCTTCAAGGTAACCTCCTCCAGCACGTTACCCAGCGATTGGCACATCTGCTGGAAGCTGCCTTGCGTAAGCGCCTCGACCATGCGTTCAGCCGATGGATGGCGCTGAATCTGCTCGCTGCGCAAACGGCCATACACTTCCGCCGTCGACACATTGATCGGCGGCTTCGCCACGATCACCCAGCACTGCGGCGGGTTTGGGATCGGCGTGAGTACCTCGCCGCGCCCTGTGGCCAGTGCGGTGCCGCCAGTTACACAGAACGGCACATCCGAGCCGAGCTCTGCGCCCAGCGTGAGCAGCTCCTTCTGGGGGATCCCAAGTCCCCAGAGGCGGTTCAAGCCGCGTAGTGTTGCCGCTGCATCACTGCTGCCTCCTGCGAGTCCAGCGGCAACGGGAATTTTTTTGTCCAGGTGAATATGCACACCCTTTTTCACGTCGTATCGCTCTTTAATTAGTCTTGCTGCCTGAAAGGCCAAATTCTTCTCGTCCAGCGGTATGTACCCTGCCTGCGAGGTGATGATGATGGTATCCCGCTTCTGTTCGGACATTTCGAGCCGATCGGCGAGGTCGATCATCGTCATGACCATCTCTACCTCATGGAAGCCGTCAGGACGTTTATGAAGTACATCCAGCATCAAATTGATTTTGGCCGGCGCTTTTTCGTATATTTTCAAGAACGTTCACCTATCCTTAGCTTTTCCCATATGCTTGAACTTAACATATTCGAGGAAAAACATCTAATGCCTCTATATTAACAAACTCAGGCTTTGAAGTCATGGGACCGTTTGATGGGGTAAACAAACAGGGGCTTCCACTTAACCGGAAGCCCCTGCCGCATTATGGTCTTTCTCTTACAGGTCGGATTTGCTGGCTGCTCGCTCGGCGAGCTCAATCGCCCGTTTTACCATGTTGCCGGCATCCTTGGCCTTAATGCCTCCCCAGCCTTCTTTTTCCACAGTATCGTAGAACCCCAATTCCTTAGCCAATTCGGTCTTCAATTGATCGGACATAATGCTTCGTCTTCTCCTGCTCATCAGTCCCGCCTCCTTGGAAAATGTATTGAGTATGGCATGAACAGCACCCGGCGCGATGCAGTGGCCTTTTACGAACCCTGCAAGCTTAACCTCCTTCACCGCATAGGAAACGAATGAAGAAGGCCTGGCGCAGCCTTAGTATGTGTTGAACCCCCGCTTGTCATTCCCCGGATCGATGGCAACAAAAAACAGCCTCCCTGTTAGTGGAGACTGCTCTCTCATGACATATCGTTATGACTTGATATAGGTGATTCGCATCTCGTTGTCATCACCGGTTACCATGATTTCCACGGTTTCGGTCAGAATATCGGCATAACTGTAGGACACACGTTTAAAAGTTTGCTGGTCTTGATCCAGCTTCACAATGAAAACAGAAGGGTACGTTTCTTCCAAAACACCAGTACGCTCGACGGTCTTCCGACGGCCACCGTTAGCCCGAAGCGTAATTTTTTGCCCTAAATGGGCATCGAGACTGCGTTTGATTTCCAACAGCGCGTTTTTAGCCATTGTCGACGACCACCTCTTTCCTTGTCCATTATACAAAAGATTCAGTCATTTGTCAATTCAAAAACATTAATTATATCAGCATCAAAAATATATTGTCAACGTATTTTTTTCGACCCTGTATTTCTCGTGTGCATTTGCTTTAATATGAGCTAAATTGACAAGCTTTATGTATTTTTTTTGACAACTTTCTTAAAGAATTGAAACAAAAAATAGAAAAACCCCAACTTGTGGGGTTCTTCTCGGTTCTTTTCTCCAACGGCCGATACGCCTCTTTTAGAACGCAATATGAGCTAACTGACCGAAGGCGTAACCTTCAACGAGGACAAATCCTGCAGCTTGGGCAGACCGATCCGGTAGCTGCCTCTCGTCTCGATTCCGCCCACGCCTTGGCTGCCGCTGATCGTATGATGAACGACATCATGGATGTTGACGGTATCCCTGACTGACGTATAGGCTGCCTTAGCGGCAACGTACACGGGATCCAGCGCATGGATGAGGATTCGCCCTGGCGAGCTGGCAAAATTGGCTCCCGCCTGCAGCAGCGCTTCAAAATGCGACTGGCACGCCCCGGCCACAATGACCAGGGAATCCAGATTCCGCTCATATTGACGCGCTACCTGAATCGCTGTGACGAAGTTGTGTGAATTCTTATAGCTGTCCAGGCTATATAAATCGTATGGCTGTCGTCTCTTCAGAACTCCATCATGACCTGTAATCACCACGATATCAGGTCTTACCCGCGGAAGAAGACGATATAATGAATCGGCCATCCCCGACTCATTGATATAATGGCCTTCCGCTGGGACCCGAAGCTGATTGTACAAGGTCAAACTCTTCTTCAGGTATTGGGGATCTCCATCCAAATGCAGCACCTTGCCCGGCACGTCAAAATATCCTTTATCCGCAAGCTGTCCGCCTTCAATATTGCGCAGGCTGGCCAATTGACGCTCACTCTGCTCCTGTCTGTGCTTCTGCAGACGGTCCAGCGACTCATTGGCTTTGATCTGCGCCTGCTTTGTACGTTCGCTTAAGTTGGGATGCGGGACCGTGACCAAATCATCAATGGGAGCATCGGCTAGTAACCGGAATTCTGTCCCTTTGATGACGATATTATTATTTTGCCGCATGCCTTCAACCCGGAACGTTACATCGCCGCCGTAGGATTTACGAACGACCAAGTCTCCCAAGTTCATCACAACATCACCCCTACCCTATGGTATGGGCCACTGTGACTATTGGTTCTTACGAAACATCAATTTATCGCGTTGAGACCTTCGCGGGCCCTATGGGCTCTCTAATGGCTGTATTAACGAATATCCGCGTTGTACAATATGTTGCTAAGCCGGGCGTACTCTTCAATACTAAGGGTCTCACCGCGCCGTGAGGGCTCGATGCCCGCTTCCTGCAGCAGCTGCTCCAGCCGTTCACGGCCTTCTCCCGGAAAGAACCGGCTCTTCAGATTGTTGGCAATCGTCTTCCTCCGCTGTGCGAAAGAAGCCTGAACCACCTCGAAGAAGAATCCTTCGTCTTCTACGCTAACAGGAGGCTGTTCCCGGACCGCCAGGCGAATCACGGCCGAAGCGACATTTGGCTGCGGAATAAACACTGTATGCGGCACAATACAGACCAGTTTAGGCTCACTGTAATATTGAACGGCAATGCTAAGGCTGCCGTAATCCTTGCTTCCCGGCGCCGCTGCCATTCGCTCTGCCACTTCTTTCTGAATCATCACCACGATATTCTCCAGCGGCAGCTTTTCCTCCAGCAGCTTCATGAGAATCGGCGTCGTCACATAATACGGCAGATTCGCAACCACACTTACCTTCGATACGCCCGCAAAATCCTGACGGAACAGTTCATGAAGATCCACCTTCAGTACATCCCCATGATGCACCTTCACATTCTCATAGGGCTCCAGGACCTCCCTCAGGATGGGAATCAGGCGCTGATCAATTTCGACCGCGGTGACGGTCCCTGCCGTCTGTGCCAGCTTCTCCGTTAATGCACCGATACCAGGGCCGATCTCAAGCGCTCCCTTATCTTCATCCAGTCCTGCAGCTTCCACAATTTTATACAGAATATTCTGATCAATAAGGAAGTTTTGCCCCAGACTCTTCTTGAAGGAGAATCCATGCCGTGAGATGATCTCCTTCGTCCGTCTTGGTGTTGATATATCCTCGATCCGATTCATTGGCTTACGCCCCCTTCTTCCAGCTGTGCAAGTGCGGCCAGAAATTCTTCACGCGATATTTGAAACATGGCCAGTCGTTTATGGAACTGCTTGCTGTTGCAATAACCGATCCCCAGCAGATTCCCCATCGTCATACGCCTTGCCGCCGCCTCCGGGTGAGCCGATAATCCGGCCTCCAGCATGTCCTCCAGACTAATCAGGCTCTCTCCACCCTCGAAGGAGGTATGGACCCGCTCCAGCGCACGCCGTATCGCTTCTGGCGAGGCATTCTCCACGCCGATATCCCCTTTGCGGGTAGCATCCGCTTCCGGGATAAAGGCATGCTTACAGCCGGGTACGCCCTGATCCACGATTTTGCGGATCCGCTCCCCTGCATGGTCAGGATCCGTCAATATAATAACGCCTCTGCGCTCCTGAGCAAGCGCTATGCGTTTCAGGATTTGCTTGTTGATCGCTGATCCGCCCGTTTCGATCGTATCCGCTTCTACGGCCCGTTTAATGGCAACGGTATCGTCTCTGCCTTCCACAACAATCACTTCTTTAATCATGCGTTTGTTCTCTTCCTTCCCAAGCAAAGCAACGCTTGTACAACTTTAGATTCAACCATCTTAGCTCTATATACTCCGTTCTTAACAAAACAAAAGAAGAGGAAATATTCCCTCTTCTTCATCATTATATATTATAAGCTAAATAGTATAGCATTAGAATGGCATTGTAAATTGGAATTCATGCGTCTAGTTCAATTCAGGTTTAACCGGACCGATCACATAAACGGTGCGGCCGCTCTTCCGGCCGAAACTCGTGGCCGATTTGAGTGAATCATAATAAACATCGATTTTGTTGCCTTTGATGGCGCCACCCGTATCTTCAGCACGACGGAAGCCAATGCCTTCAATATAGACCCACCATCCGATCGGGATGATATTAGGGTCAACGGCGATGGTGCGCCCTTCTGTAACGCGTGTGCCGGATGCAGTGCGTGTTCCGATTCCTTGTTGCTCAGAAGAATACGCCGTCATCGACACATTATTCAATACCTTGTTAAATTTAAAATCAACGCCTGCCCGAGAAACCACATTGTTCTCAACAGCCTTGGCGGTCGTTACTTTCTTCGTGCCGGACAATTTGGCCGGTGCGGCTTTCACATCGGTGGCTGCCGCCTGAACAATGACGGGCTTCTCCACCTTTTTCGTGCCTACGGCAATAATTTTATCCTTCGTTCTACGCCCAACCTTTTGGGAGACCTTCGTCTTGGAAACCAGCTTGCCATTGTGGTAGACCTTCTCATAATGGTTCACCATGAGACCAGACTCGCCCCGCTGAATCACGCGGTTATCCCCTCTTTCAAGCGATGGGTCGGCTGTTTTGATCACACGGAATTCCCGGTCTTCCGTCTCCTTAACTTTTTGTTTCGTGACGCGAACGACATGGATATTCATATTGCTGGTCAGCTTCGTGTTCTGTGCCGGTTGTACTATATCTTCACCCTGGATCGTAATACCAGCCTCTTTAAGTACATGATCAACCGTATCCTGGGATGTAAATATGGTTTTAGTTGTGCTGCCTACTGTAACTTTGACTGGAATTGCCCGTTCAATGATGATCCGGTCTCCATCCTGGATCGCGCCGTTTAAAGGCATCGAAATCTGATCCTGAGGACTCAACGTGATCGCTTGCTCATCCAGCAATTCCTGCAGCAATGATCCACGTGTTTCTACTGTGGTGACACGACCATCGACGACAAGCTGAACCTCCTTGCCTGCCTGATCATGTACGACCAACGATATGAGAAGTGATACCGTCACGGCACCCATGGCACCGAGCAACATCAGTTGACGCAAATTGTCATGCTTCCATCTCAATGCGTAAGACATGCTGGATGATTGTGATTCATGGGTTTCTTCAGGTTGAAAAATGCCCACTATTCCATCCTCCTTCATAGTCCCGCCGTCTAGGTAAACGCATGAATGCATTTGACGTGACTATAGCAATTTTTCTCACAAGGCGCCCTGCTATCTATCTACACCCTGCGTCAATTCCCGTCATTTCGTCCATCTACCACCACCCCTTGTTTACCAAGAGTATGATGATCCCTTCTCCATTATTCAAAAATAAAAGAAAGCCAATGAAAGAGTACTAGAGGCTCTAACGTGGCTTCCTGATGATTAGAATCATGGAAGGGTATGCACGAGATTTCCCCTCTTATTTCGCTTACGGAGTTAGCTGTCGGGTTCGGACGTAAGAGAGACGCCCTAGATCCGGATACCCGCTCATGGCGAGATCCTTCAAATTCACCCCAAAGACCCGAGAAAGAAATCAAATACAGCTACGTGCATTCAGACCAGTATGCACGGCGGTATCGGTTCCCCCGTTCTCCAGAATTCCGGAGATTAAGCGAGACGGTTCATGAAATATTCGGCTACGATCTGCACATCGCAGCTTCTTATCACTGAAAAGATGATATCCTGTTTACATGCAGGTTGTAAAGCAACATTCAACCACATTTTCTCATGTAAAAGGTTAAAATATTGTAATATCGACGCCTTTTCTGATTAAAAAACTTTAATTAATCGCGATTGCTCCCTTTTTCATCGGTTTTGCTCTCTTTTTTGTTAAATACCAAATCGTTCCAGTGCATTTTTGGTGGTAATTTGGGCCAATTCCTCATAAGACAACCCTCTAATCTCAGCTGCGGTCTCCGCCACCAATTTTACATATGCGGTCTCATTTCGTTTCCCGCGGAAGGGATGAGGCGTCAGGTAAGGGGAGTCCGTTTCGATCAATAATCGATCCAGCGGAACCTGAGCCAATACCTCTTTGGGCTGCTTTGCATTCTTGAAGGTAATCGGCCCGCCAAATGAAATATGGAATCCCATATCGAGACATATTTTGGCCGTTTCCCAGCTTCCGGAGAAGGAATGCATGACACCGCCCACCTCGGAGGCCTTTTCCTCCCGTAAAATTTTGATAATATCTTCATGCGCATCCCGATTATGAATGACAATCGGCATGTTCAGTTCCCGGGCAAGTCCGATCTGACGCCGAAGCACTCGGTGCTGCACTTCTTTCGGAGACGTATCCCAATGATAGTCCAGGCCGATCTCTCCAATAGCCACCACTTTCTCATGACTGCATAAAGAGGCGATCCAATCCAGGTCCTGATCCTCCATGGTAATCGCATCTACAGGATGCCAGCCCACTGCCGCATATATAAAATCATAAGTCTCTGCCAGCTTCATCGTAGTCGGGATCGTCTCCCGGTTAAATCCGATATTGATCATCCGGGTCACGCCGGCTTCAAGCGCCCGCTGAATTGCTTCCTCCCGGTCTTCGTCGAATTGGGGAGCGTCCATATGAGTGTGCGTGTCGAACAACATAAGATCCACACTCTCCTTCCTGTCGTTTCTATGTCATATATCTTCCATTAGCTGGATAAATTGCAGATCTACCAAGCCTTGTCTATTCCCACTAGGTTAATATTTTTGTTTGAAAACATCAGCTATCTTCTCCGGCATTTGAGTCAGCAGCGGACTCACCTTCTCATCCGGATAATAAAGATGGTACCGTCCTTTGTGAATACCGCTGATCGAGCGTACAATATCGGATACCTCCGAGATTTCCTTCAGCTCATCATGTCGATCCAGAAGCAGAATCTGTTTCTCGTTAAGCGGCATATCGGAATGAACTTTATCATAAGGAAGATCGGTTGGAAAATCAATCTCCAGGTCATATTCCGGATGTAATCCCACGGCACGGAACGCTTGGCGTATCCCGTCGATAGTTTCCAGATCAATATTGTCGATTTCTACATATTTGTAGAGCTTTCGGTGCATGAAACGACCGCATAATTCGCTAAGAAGCTTGTCTTCCTCCTCCGTCCATTGCAGAAAGGCCGTTTGGATCAGGGCTTCATCCAGACGCAGGTATTGATTCACGTCAATATGGCCCGCAAACAACGCAGGAAGCGGTTCGACCATGAACCGAAAAGCATATCCACTGTCATGCAGTTCCTTTGCCCGGCGAAAGATTTGGCGCAGGATGATCTCGGAGCTTCGGGTGACGGGATGAAAATATACCTGCCAGTACATCTGATACCGTGACATCAGGTAATCCTCCACGGCGTGCATGCCCGATTCCTTCACAACGACCCGATCGCGGTATGGCCGCAGCATCCGCAAGATCCGGTCAATATCAATCGTTCCATAATTAACTCCCGTATAATACGCATCCCTTAGCAAATAATCCATCCGGTCTGCATCCAGCGGACTAGTGACCAGGTTTATCACAATCGGCTTATCGTAGGTTTTGTTAATCACGGAAGCCACTTTCTCGGGGAAATCCGCTCCGAGCTCTCGCAGTACTTGATTGACGCAAGTATCCCCTAGCAGGATCCGGCATGTCCAATCCTCGTGATTCATATGAAAAGCTTCTTCTATAGAATGAGAAAAAGGGCCATGCCCCAAATCATGCAGCAGAGCCGCGCAGAGCGCAACTTGCCTTTCCTCGGCAGGCCAATCGGAATACCCCCTCCGTTCGAATTGAGAGATGATTCTTCTCGTAATTTCATAGACTCCCAGTGAATGGGAGAATCGGCTGTGTTCGGCCCCGTGAAAGGTCAGAAAAGAGGTCCCAAGCTGTCTAACCCGGCGGAGCCGCTGGAATTCCGGGGTATCGATTAATCGCCAGATGATGTCGTCTTGCACATGAATATAATTGTGGACGGGATCCTTAAACACTTTTTCTTCCGAAATTGGTGAATGCATTCCATCTCAACTCCTTATCGTTTCGCTTGGGTTTTAGCCGATAAACACTTCTTTTGACATCTAATGTCGAACAGTGTCGAATAAGGGAAAATTGCGCTTTCCAAATCGACAAATCAAAAAACGCAGCAATAATTGGATCTATTATGGTAATTACGTTGCTATATAAGGGTTTCGTTCACTATACTTTCGTAAATAGGTTCCGATTTTTCAAAAATATAGGTTGACTGTTTTGGGAATCGTTGGTACTATAAATAACATAAAAACTAGAACTATGTCGAATTATGACTTTTTTAAATTATGGCGAGAGGGGCATTTATAAGTTATGATGAAATCAACAGGAATTGTAAGGAAAGTCGATGAGCTTGGACGGGTCGTCATTCCGATCGAATTACGCCGTACGCTCGGAATTGGTGAGAAAGATGCATTGGAGATTTATGTAGACGGCGAACGCATCATGCTTAAGAAATATGAGCCTGCCTGCATCTTCTGTGGTAACGCTGAGAATGTCACTTACTTCAAAGGTAAAATTGTTTGCCATGAATGTATCTCGGAAATCCCTGCACCTGTGACAAATTAAGATTTTTAGTATATAATAGCATTATTACATTTTGTTAATTCTAACCTTTTTCATATCTCCTTGGTGCCTTCCTCGGCTATGAACCCGGCCGCAGGAGGGTCTTTTTTTGAAATTAAAGAATTTATAAGATTTCAGCGAAGCGTAAGCCATTCTTTAGTCTCATTTATTGGTTTTGGGGTCCCCGCAAAGTATTTGGAATAAGCATCGAAGCATAGGCTCCACTTTGTGGGGCTATTTTGTTATTCCCCTGCACCAAGTTAAGTAATATCACGACTCCGTCAGGAGCGCATTATAGATATCCCGCTTCGATACACCGCGATCACCCGCGGTTTTTTTCATGGCATCCTTGCGGCTTAGTCCTTCCCGCTCATAATGTTCCACATGCTCCTCCAGCGAAAGCTCCTGCCACCAGGCATTTTTCTCCTTCAACTCCTCTTCTGCACTACCGGCTTCCACCACCAAACAATATTCCCCCAGCGGCGGATGCTCCGTGAGCCAGTCCTGGCATTCGGAAATGCTCCCGCGCAAGAATTCCTCATAGCGTTTAGTCAGCTCACGAGCCAACGTCACCTTCCGATTTCCCAGTACCTCCAGCAAGATCTCCAGCGTCTTTTTCACGCGATGCGGAGATTCATAAAATAATAACGTTCCCTGCGCCGATTGCAAAGCTTGCAGCTGCTGAACGATATCTTTACGCTCCCGCGGCAAAAAGCCGATAAACGTGAATCGTTCGGTCGGCAAACCCGATACGATTAAGGCGGAAAGAGCGGCATTGGCCCCCGGGATCGGAATAACCGAAATTCCCGCTTCAATCGCAAGTGAAACGAGATCACTGCCAGGGTCCGAAATTGCCGGCAGACCGGCGTCGCTGACGAGTGCCACATTTTTTCCTTCTATTATATAACGTATAATTTCAGGTCCGCTGGCCGCCTTATTATGCTCGTGATAACTAAACAACGGTTTAGCCGGAATTTCGAAATGGGTCAGCAGCTTGCGTGACTGCCGTGTATCCTCTGCCGCGATAATATCGCATTCCTGAAGAATGCGCACAGCGCGATAGGTCATATCCTCCAAATTACCAATCGGCGTTGCCACCAAATACAGAGAACCCGGGCTTCCCTCTCCCTGATCGGCATAACTCTGTTGCACAAGATTTCTCATTCTTTCGTCTCATCCTTATGTGTTCCATAGTAAATTTCCATAAAATTCGGTCCGTAGTTTCCTTGCTCATCATATACGATCAGGGGGGGCTTCAGCCGAACCTCGGGCTTCCCGTCCCGAATACCCTCGATAAGCACCATGTTTGCTTCCATATTCACGCGCGGATGGACAAATCGGATGACTTTGGGCTCAATCCGGTATTTGCTCATCAAAGTAATGATCTCCGCCAGCCTTAGGGGCTTGTGGACCATGCTCATCTTCCCTCCTTGGCGAAGCAGCTTCGCACAGGATTCAATCACTTCCTCAAGCGTACAGTGGATTTCATGCCTGGCAATCGCCTGGTGCTCATTCAGCTTCAAGTCGCTGCCATTCATCGGCATATAAGGCGGGTTGACCGTAATCAGGTCATACGCTCCATATCCTTGTTCCTTGTATAGTTCCCGCAGATCGCCCTCATGGATCGTGATCTGGTCCTGGAGATTATTCATCTCGACGCTCCGTCTGGCCATGTCCGCAAGTCTGGGCTGAATCTCAATCCCCTCGATCAGCGCACCTGTACGAGTCGACAGCAGGATTGGAACAACCCCGTTTCCCGTGCACATATCCAAAATACGGCCCCTGCGTGGAATGCTGGCAAACCTGGCGAGCAGGACGGCGTCCATGGAAAAGCTGAATACCTCCTCACTCTGGATGATGCCAAGCTCATGGGTGAGCAGATCATCAATCCGCTCGGATGATTGCAATAACACTTCTTTCAATTTCATAGTTTCAACCCTTTATCTCCAAAATTCCAAACACGCGTTTTTGGTGTATCGGCTCTCTACATAGTACCTGATAAAATGAAACACATAAAAGGCTGCTCTTCACATTGCATGACAAGCAGCCGGTATTTGTTCAATCGCGATCCTTACAGTATAACCTTTCCATTCTAGAAAAAAACCGTAGGCAGTTTCTCCTACGGCTTCTTATTTATTCAAAAAAGACAAGCAGAACAGGCAATCCCCTTCCGTCCGCAGATGTCCATAATAGACATTGCAGATGTGGAAGCCTTCATGATACAGCCGAGCCAGGTTATCATACCCCTCGCCGACCACATCTTCATGTTCCTCATCCTTCACATGAGGCTGAGGTTGTAAAGCCACTGGGTTTTCCAATTCTGCCGGATTGACTTCCCGCTTTAAAATTTTCCGGAGCTGTTCATTTTCAAGACTGAGGCGATGGTTCTCTTCCAGCAGTTCCTTGATGACCAGCTTAAGTCCACCCAGTTCACTGTGTATATGTCCCATCTGTGTTTCCAACTCTTGAATGAGCACAAAAATGTTTTTCTTCTCCAAGTCTACACCCCGAAAATAAACATTCTATTGGACTATTTGATGACAACGTCGTCCATTGGAAGTTCCTTAACCTTTCCAATTTCAAACAGTTGAACATGAACCGTCCGCTTATCCGCATTCAGTCCGACTACTTTGCCTTCTCCAAGCGAAGTAATGACCATTTTCCCAGCGGATGGAAGCTCTTCTTTCACGCTTTCATAATTATCATGCTCAAACTTCAGGCAGCACATCAATCTTCCGCATAGCCCGGAAATTTTAGTCGGATTGAGCGATAGGCTTTGATCCTTTGCCATCTTGATCGATACCGGCTCAAAATCACCAAGCCATGAGGAACAGCACAGTACGCGTCCGCAAGGTCCAAGACCACCGAGCATTTTTGCTTCATCACGAACTCCAATCTGGCGAAGTTCGATTCTTGTACGGAATATACTGGCCAGATCCTTGACCAGTTCACGGAAATCCACACGGCCTTCGGCCGTGAAGTAGAAAATGATTTTGTTGCGGTCAAACGTAAATTCCACATCAACCAGCTTCATTTTCAGTTCGTGATCCCGAATTTTATTTAAACAGGTGGTGAATGCATCCTTGGCCGCTTGTTTGTTCTCTTCAACCACACGGGCATCAGAATCACCAGCGATCCGAATGACCTTCTTGAGTGGAAGGACAACGTCCGATTCACCGACCTCCTTCTTTCCTATCACAACTTGACCATACTCAATGCCTCTCGCGGTTTCCACAATGACGGATTGTTCCTTCTCCACGGGCAGGTCGAGCGGATCAAAGTAATAAATTTTGCCCGCTTTCTTAAAGCGGACACCTACTACACTGTACAAAAATAAACCCCCTTGTGCCTGTACATAATGGCCATTCTGCGGGCCTGGGGGTGTGCTCACGCCGGAGTGTTACCGCCCAAACCCATCAATAACTGCTCTAAACTGAGCTGTCCATTGACATTATAGCGTAACTTCTTCTGACACTCTGCGGCCAAATCCATGTATGACACCCACTGTGCTGTGCTGCGGGCTGATGCATGACCAGAGATATACTCTGCCTGATCTATGAAAACGAGAGACTCTTTCCTTCCATACTGGACATGGATCATGTCCTTAAACCATAAATGAAACATACTGAACAATAGGTCCAGATGATCAGAGAGCTCGGTTTTGAACACTTTTTGACTCGCTGTGATAATTGCTGAGCCACTGCGGTTCAAAGACTCCTTCCCTAATTGTAACACTAGGTTTCTAATTTCTGCAAACCAATTCTCGCTCAATATTTTCCTGCACTCATCAAGTCCTGACGAAAGATGAACTGCGCAGCGTACAAGTGCGGCAGGATAACCTTCCCCTACAAGAACTTTCTCCATCATCTGCGGATCCAAAGCCCGGAACGGAACCTGCTGGGATCTCGATTGAATGGTAGGCAGAAGGGCTTGTCCATTCTCGGCAATCAGAATAGCTACAGCCGGCGCCTGGGGTTCCTCCAGAAATTTCAGCAGGCTGTTGGCTGCCTGCGTGGTCATCTTCTCCGCCCGGTCAATAATATAGACTTTGGGATTTCGATTCTCCGATCGATAGGAGAATATACGCTGAAGATCACGGATCTGATCGATCTTAATGCTGGCTCCATCAGGCTCAACCAACGTCAGATCGGGATGATTTCCATGATCTACCTTGCGGCATTCCAAACACTGCCCGCAGGCATCGTCTTCAAGTTCCGTACAAAACAATGCCTTGGCAAACGTAAGCGCCGTCTGCATCTGTCCGGCACCATGGGGGCCGCTAAACAGATAGGCATGACTGACCGCATTACGGCGCAAGGCATTTTGCAGCAGTTGCTTCGCAGTCTCTTGACCTACGATATCATTAAAAGACATAAGTCCTCACTTTCTATCAATCCTCATGATCCTCCATGACTTAGCAGTCATGAATCACGATACGCTACCTTGCTTCTTGCGACTAGAATACAAGATTGATCAGCATGCCTCGAATTTCTCCAACCTTGTTCAATAGATCAATTCTCCCCTGCTCCGTATCCAGCAGTTCATCCGCCATCGCGAGCAGCGCAGAATCGACTTCATCAATTACATTATAACGCTTGCCGCGTCCCCGGCGATCCCAGCCGCGCGTTTCCTTCATTTTCACACCGCGACGCACCGTTTCCTCCAGGAATCGGCGAACCATCAATTTATACGCTTTTAGCTCCCGAACGGTCATCACTTTTGCCAAACGATCGCCTTGCATTGCAATTTCACGCATTTGACGACTCAACTCTTCATGGGTCGCGCGTTCTCCCTGCTGCTGCATCATATCCGAGAACGATCGCTGCTGAATCGGTCTGGCGTTGCCATCCGGCACCGTGAGTTCACTTTTCATGGGCCGAAAACCCGGATTGATTTTCATCTGATCCACCGCCTCTTGCGTATTCTTTGCATCTAATAAAACGGAGGCACCTGGTACGTTCATATCGAACAAACCTATGCCTCACGTGAACGTACCTTGAAATGGTTTGCTTGTCAAGCGATTCATCGATAATTATCGATGAATTGGGTGGTTTTCCGGAATCCATCGAGATCATCCATCTATTAAAAACATCTCCCGAGTGCAGCGATCTACGGTAACTATTTTTATTATGATACAGAAGTGCTTCAGAAGACTTGGGTTACAGGAGAACACAGCCGTCAAATATCCCAATAAAAACATCCGTTACGTATCTATCGCAGATCCAGAAAATGAATTTAGAAATGCTCGAATCGTTCTACAGGGAGGACAAACACCGTTGCGCCACCAACTTGTACTTCGACCGGAAGCGGCAAGTAGGAATCGGTTGTACCACTCATTGGGGTTACCGGAGTGACCAGCTGTTCACGAACCTTACAGCTTGTGCGAATGACGCTGAGCACACTTTCAACCTGCGAATCGTCTACCCCGATCATAAAGGTGGTGTTCCCCGCCTTCAAGAAGCCGCCTGTACTTGCAAGCTTTGTTGCCCGAAAATTAGCTTTGACCAATGCGGCAGAGAGACGGTTGCTATCTTTATCCTGGACAATCGCAACAATCAATTTCATGGTAAACCCTCCTTGTTTATTTGGACATCATATGTCCTTAACACTACTTATTTGACAAACAACCTCAAAAATCCTTTAATATCGCGTCTTCCAAGTGACGAATCATTTCTCTTTCCACCTGAGGCGGCGTCTTGGAAGCATCCACAATGCGAATTCGATCCGGATTACGCTCTGCTACCAATAGATAGCCTTCCCTAACCTTCTCGTGAAATGCCATGTTCTCCATATCCAGCCGATTTAATTCCCGTTCTGCATTCGCCGTGATCCGTGACATACCAATCTTCGGCTCCACATCGAACAACAGCGTTAGATCCGGCATGCGGGTATCGATCGCAAATTGATTGATGTTCCATACCTCCTCCATACCCAGTCCGCGTGCATATCCCTGGTAAACCAGACTGCTGTCCACGAATCGGTCACACAGCACAGTCAAACCCTGACTCAAAGCCGGCTCCACCTTCTCCACAAGATGCTGGCGGCGGGCCGCCGCATACAACAAGGCTTCAGTACGTGCATCCATCGCGGTATGCTGCGGATCGAGAATAATAGAGCGGATCTTCTCCGCAATCTCAATGCCGCCGGGCTCGCGTGTAATCAGATACGGGATCGAATGATTCTGCATAAAAGCGGCGAGTCTGCCCATCATAGTCGTTTTACCGGATCCGTCTCCTCCTTCGATGGTAATAAATAGTGGTCTGCGATTATTCATAGCGTATCCTGCTTTCATCATTTGTTGATCGTGGAGCTCGATATTATACGCTCCGGTATATTTACCAGCGTATAGTGGAGTCTCTTCCTTCACGTTTCCTTATAAACGACAATGGTTTGCAGCGCTGGATCGGATATCCCCTGGCATTTCGCCCCTGCATTCCTTAATGCCAGGAGCCTCTGTTTCATTCCTGCTGAGATGTCTTCACCTGGGTATAAGATCGGTATACCTGGCGGATAGGGAATAACCATCTCCGCTGCCTTTCGCCCAGCAATCTTCTCTAACGGCACCGATTCTAACCTCTCCCTGTCAATCGGCTTCAGTGAGAAAGGAATTGGGGCCGAATAAGGAATCTCCGGGAGCAAATTGTTCCACGTGGAAACATCGGAGATGGGCTTTACTTCAGTTAACAAGTTAGAATCGACATCGAAATGGATGGAATCCATATTCTTGTGGGCTACTCGCGGCTCATAACTCATGAAATCCCCCTGATCCCGCAATGTCCGGATCAGTAATTCCGTGCTCTCTGCCGTGATGCCTGATTCGGTTCCGATGCCTTCTGTCTTCTCCCCCTGCTCTACAATATGCACAAGAGCCCATAAGACGTGATTCGTTTCTTCCTGAGTGGATCCCAGCGTAAACAATAAGACGACGTGCAACTCGTCGCTCATCTCCGGCACACAGCCGCGCGCCTCTAGCTCGCGCTGGAGTGCATACCCGCTCAGGGACCCGGTGCGGTCATATATGACCGCCTTGAACGGGTCCTGGCGGGTATACGCCGCTGCGGCTGTGCCCGCGGCATGGCGGCCCCCGGGCTGCGGCGGCTGCAGCAGCCCGAAGCGCGGCAGCTTCGCGAGGCCGCGCCGGAAGGCCTCCACGGCGGCCAGGCCGGCCGTGAAGGCGTCAGCGCCCTGCGTGTGCAGCAGGCGCCGCGCCAAATCCAGCGAAGCCATGAGCGGGTACGAGGGGCTGGAGCTCTGTACCATGGCCAGCCGCTGGCGCAGCAGGCTGCGGTCGAGCAGCCCGCCCTGTACATGCAGCATGGCTCCCATCGTCATGGCGGCTAACATCTTGTGTGTGGATTGAACCACACCATCCGCACCGCATGACAAAGCGTTCATCGGCAGCTGGGGGTGCTGTCCATAATGAGCTCCATGCGCTTCATCCACGAGTAGTGGAATGCCGAACTCATGGCAAGCTTCCGCGAGCGGCCTTAAGTCGCTCCCCATCCCGTAGTAGTTCGGCATCGTGATGATCGCCCCCCGGGCCTCTGGATAAGCCTCAAGAGCCGCTGCGAGTGTAGCTGCAGAGGGAGCAACGGCTAAACCGCTCTGCTTGTCCAGCTCCGGTTGAAGAAACACCGCCCTTGCACCTGCCAGCATCAATCCGTTCAACACGGACTTATGTACGTTCCGCTGTACAAGCACGATATCGCCCGGTTCACGGCAAATTGTCAGGATTAGCGCTATATTGCCGGCTGTACTCCCTCCCACCAAGAAGAAGCTTTCCTCTGCACCAAAACAATCTGCAGCCAACTCCTGTGCTTCCTGAATAACGCCTTCAGGATGAAATAAATCATCGGTTTCGGTAATTTCCGTCACATCAATGCGCATGGCCTCTCGCAGCATCTCCGTATCCTTACCTTCTCCCGCATATGCCCTGCCATTTTTATGACCAGGTACATGAAAAGATGAAGCCCCACGTTCTCGATACAACATTAAAGTCTCTGCTAGTGGGGCACGCTCTCTATGTGTAGTCATCGATATATCCCTTCGGATTACATTCTCTAACCTATTTTAACGCAATTTGAAACCTACGCCTACGTCTCCAAGCACGGAAAGTCCCCTCTAAACAAAAAAAGGCCTTTTATTCAGGCCCATTTGACGCGTGTACCCGCGCCTATGCATTTTTCGGCATGGCAATTTGTTTTAATTGACGGATGAAAAAATGATATTTGGCATCTTCCGCGCTGGTATGAACGATTTCGGATTCACATTCCTCGCATACGAATTGCGAAACAATGGTAATCCCGTCTGTCTTCGTCTGATTGCATATGATACACACGTGTTCGGTCAATTCTTCCATAACCATCCCACCTTGATCCTTTTCCTATTAGTATGACACAGTTTCTATTATTTTAAACCTTTTCATAGGATATCGGTCTACGCTTTATGTATATGTACCCCTTGGTGGCCTTGTGTCTGTACCTTTTTTTTCAGCTTAATAAAAATATGATTTTGTCCGATAAAAACATAAAAGACTTAAATTTCCCGTCTATCGTAATTTACTTCTACTTAAAGGGGGACGGCATAGCCCAATGGCAGATCCACATGGTCAAGCCACCTTTTATCACTATCGATTAATTAAGAAAATCCAAATTTCCAAAAGCTTGCTCATCCTCTACTTAACTCTGCCTTGGCTTGCTGCGGCTGCAGGGACATTCTGGGTGTCACCGTATTTCCTGCTCTATCTGCTAATCGCTTTTCCGCTTATGTTATGGATCCAATATGTCGTCGGGCATACCGTGCTCGTCCTATTGGGAACAAGCTATCGGAAACGTTGGCGCTTCCGTCTGAGGTTGCCTTGGCTTGGTTATATACCGGATCAACACGTCAGCCGTCGCATATTTAATTTAGTGCAGTTCTATACCTGTTGGGTAGGGATTGTTTTAAGCGCTATCATGGCCTTCTGGTCACCGCTGCCTTTTGCAATCACGCTTTTGGTCTGGCATCTGTGGTTCCTTCTCCCGCGCGGCTATACCATGCTGCGTCTGAGCGGCCAGCGTAAAGATGGCATGTTGAAAATGAATGAGCAGGACATCTCCTTCTACCTGCAATAATGTTAGAGTTCTGCGTCCATCACTACATAGCGCTGTAAATCCTATTTTTCGTTTCATCAATGAATAAAGACCTCATTCCGAAGTCGGGAAGAGGTCTTTATTCATTGGCTTTATTGCTTTCCAATCCTTGTATGGCTTGTTTTTTAAGCTGAGTCGGAACCGTAATTATAAGAAAATCGTCATGTACCGATAGGTGGACGATACTTTTTCCTTTTTCAAATACTAACGAAGAACCGTTATCTTCAACTTCCTTCTGCTTCCATCCCCAGGACTCAATTTCTTCCAAGTAAGCCTCAGGAATGCTGTCGCTTTCCTTCAAGCCAGGAAGCGCATACCGTACATAATCCAAGTCACTATTGCCTGTTGTTTGCTCCGTTTTATTCGCTTCCTTCGGAACCGGGAATGACTTCACATTCGCCGCGCCGTCAAAGGTTTCCCAACTTGATTCTGCGGATGCCCCACATCCGGATCCGATCAACAATATCGTAACCGCACAGATCATCTCTGCCACATGCAGACCACGTTTACACAACATGTAATTGTCCTCCTTCCCCCACAATAACCGGTCTCCAGATGAGTATTCGTAGTTGGTTGGTTAATGGAGAACCTTCCAATCAGGCCTTATTTCCTACAGCCTGCGCAAATCGGTAATCACTACCCGATTTTGCCTAATTCTATTATACTGACTTTTGGCATGGTATCGGTAACAAAATCTTCATCTGTTTACGTCAATTTTATGATCATGTTATATAACAGAGAAGCTGCTGGCATCACGCTGCAGCATATATCCTTAGTCGGACAATCTCTAAATCTGCATTTTATCTAAATATCCAAAAAAACAATTCTCATAAAAAACAAATAAAAACCACCATCGATTACATCGACAGTGGTTTTTCGCTTGGCGACGT
>NZ_JAGGRD010000014.1:0-182831 GCF_018613005.1 Paenibacillus sp. ISL-20 | reverse complement strand
CCGGATGGAAACATCGAGTTTTTGGGCCGTCTGGATCATCAAGTGAAAATCCGGGGTTACCGGATCGAGCTGGGAGAGATCGAAGCGCAGCTGCTGAAGCACGAGCAAATCCGGGAAGCGGTCGTCAGCGCGAGGGAAGACGAAAGCGGAGCAAAATATTTATGCGCGTACCTCGTGAGCGAAGAGGAGCTGACGGTGGCGGAACTGCGCCAGCATATGGGAGCGGGGCTGCCGGAATATATGATTCCGGGCGCGTTCGTCCAGCTGGCGGAAATTCCGTTGACGCCAAATGGCAAAGTAGACCGAAAAGCGTTGCCGGAGCCGGATGGCAGCATGAAGAGCGGGGCCGCTTATGTGGCGCCGAGAAATGTTTTAGAAGATATTTTGGTCAAAATATATAAAGAGGTATTGGGCAATCCCGCTGTCGGAGTGCAAGATAATTATTATAATTTAGGCGGCAATTCGATTAGATCCTTAGTATTGGTTGAAAAAATAAACAAGGAGCTGAATATCGAGCTAACGATTCAACATGTGATGGAAAACTCGACAATTGAAGATTTGGCTCATACGATCGGCAACTTGGGCAGCTCTCTAATAACCAGTAATATGGTTAATCAGTTCCATAGAACAGGCGATAAAAATTTATTCTGCTTCCCTCCTATCGCTGGCTTTGGTTTGATTTTCAATAAGTTAGTTATTACAGGCTATGGGGTGTATGGTTTTGATTTTATTGATAAGAACCCATTAGACGAGTATGTGAACATGATATTAAAACTTCAGCCGGAAGGACCTTATGATTTATTGGGCTACTCGGCTGGAGGCAACGTAACTGTTGAGGTTGCAAAGAAACTAGAAGCCATGGGGCATGCGGTTAAGCATGTAATTCTTATTGACTCGAAATATAAAAGCGACATTTTGCATCAGACAGAGGATGAAATATTACAGAGCTCGCAAGATATAGTCGATGTCATGAAAGAAAACTATGAGGTTAATGTGAATAGCTTAATGAGGGATATTGTGATTGGCAGAGTCGTTTCTTACAAGCGATTTATTAATGGAATTGAAAATGGAGGAGCGCTTCACAGTCAATTGCACCTTATAAAATCAAAGCGCAATACAGACGAACAAAAGGAGTGGATGGAAATGTCCAAGCGTTTTAAGGAATATAAAGGTCATGGGGACCATCAAGAGATGCTGAGTCAATGTCATATTACTAAAAACGC
Organism: Paenibacillus sp. ISL-20; assembly: GCF_018613005.1. Lineage (NCBI taxonomy): Bacteria > Bacillati > Bacillota > Bacilli > Caryophanales > Paenibacillaceae > Paenibacillus > Paenibacillus sp. ISL-20. The sequence goes on along the minus strand of NZ_JAGGRD010000014.1, from coordinate 181,608 downwards.
GCGAATAATTGAGGATATTTTGATTGGAGGAGAGACTGGGTTAAACTTGAGTAATTAAAGGTAAAATGTTTTTGCAGCTGCGACCGTTTCCGTGTATTCTGCTCGGGTACGGTCGTAAGTTGTTAGAAGTTTCTTGACATCTTTAGGGTATTCAAAGATCGTGTAGTTAGATACGGTATATGAATTTTAGTACTCTGCTGACATTAGAACCGAGATACTTATGCATTTGCGGAGTTTAAAGAAAACCAAAAAGGACGTGTCCTTTCACGACCCGATTGGAACGGACAAAGAGGGGAACGAGATTACCCTCATCGATATTCTCGGCTCGGAAGCCGATGACGTAGAAGATAAGGTGCAGCTGAAGATCTAGAAAAGCAAGATCTATAAGAACTTTGATATTCTCGACGAACGTGAGCAGGAAGTCATTCGCGGCCGATTCGGCCTCGACATGGGCGGCGAGGAGCGCACGCAGCGCGAGATCGCCAAGGAACTGGGCATCAGCCGCAGTTACGTGTCGCGCATCGAGAAGCGGGCGCTCATGAAGCTGTACCACGAGTTTTATAAGGCGAAACGGTGATGAAGCGTATTCGTAAAGGCTACTCAAAGGTGGTCATACCCCTGTCATGTAGACACGAATAAAAAGACAACTTTAAGCTACGACCGCTTCTCGGAACTTAACCGGGGAGCGGTCGTTTAGTTTTTTCTGAAAACGCTCATTGTTGTAGAATAAGACATATTCGTGGATGGCTCGTTCCACATCCGGTAAAGTTTGCGGGTGAACCAGATGAATTTTCTTGGTCTTTAGATGCGAAAAGAATGACTCAATTCAGCATTGTCAAAGCAGTTTCCTCTCCTGGAGTGGCTACCAAGGATACCTTCGTGAGTTTGCGGTTAAAGGGTTTTGAAGTGCATTGGAATCCTTGGTCAGAATGCAAGAGAACGCTGGAGAGATCTGCTTTCTTGGTTAGCTTGTCTACGGTGTACGTAACCAAGGCAAGATCGTTGCGTTCCGGTAAGTGCCACGCCACCACATCATTGTTATACAGGTCCTGGATGGCGGATAGATATACGAAACGCTCTCCCGCCCGAATGTACGTAATATCCGTTACCAGTTTTTGTAGCGGCGTGTCCGACTGAAAGTTTCGTTCTAGGCGATTGGGATGAACAACGGATGCCTGTTGGCCAAAGAAACGCCGTTTTCTTCGTATAACAGAACGGATGCTCAGCTTCTTCATAAGTCGGTAAACCCGTTTGTGGTTAACATGAAGTCCTTCGCGCTTCAACGCTACTGTTATACGCAAATAACGAAGTAAGGGTGTAGGCGATGGATCGCCATAATATGCTCTTCTAGCAGTCGTTCTTGCTGTTTGCGCGCACCCATCTCGGAACTTCTCGGCGCCACTTGTAATAATCGGCCCGCGAAACATCCGCTAGCTGCAGAAGCCACTTCAGCGGATATTCCTGTCTTAATTCCTCGATCGTGCAACGAATGGCTTTGCTCGTCACTCCCCGTGTAGATTTGGATACCGCTTTTTTTAGGTATGCGATTTCCGCCTTTAAATAAGCCACCTCTTATTCAAGGCTGATAAACTTAGTCTTCGGCCGCCCTTTGTGAAAGGCTTCTTGTTCTAGAACTCTACCTTCTTGATGCCATTTCACCCATAAAAGCCAACTTATTTTAAAACATGGATCATTCGAATTTTGATTAACGAGTGTAATCGGATTATTAAGAAAAAGAAGCGAGTGTACCCCGTCCCTTATGATATGAGAAAGACATCATATAAGGGTGAATATGAACAAATCGAGCTGTTTGAGGTGATTGACAAACTGGATGAACAGCTTCAAACCATCGTGATGCTTTTTTATATCGAGGATTTATCGGTCAAGGAAATATCCAAAGTGCTTGAAGTTTCCGAAGGAACAGTAAAATCACGTCTATTCAGGGCCAGACAGCAATTATCCGAGCTCGTCCTAGGGGAAGGAGAAGCCAAATATGAATTATCATGATCCGGTCGACCGCGAGCTTAAACAATTGTTAAAGTCCAAAACACAAGACTTGGTTATTCCTGATACAGTACAGCTTGCTGTGGATAACACGCTTTTCTCACTTTCTAAGCAGAATATGAAAAAGCAATATCCCCTTAAACGATGGAGATGGACAGCAGCAGTTATAGCCCTTATATTCGTCCTAGGTACGGTTTCAATCTTTACAGTGCCGACATTTGCCGAAATGCTCAGGTCTTTATTTGCCAAGGACAACTCGGATATCGGACTCCTGCGAGCGCAGGAATTGGGACTGGTGCATGATCCTCATATTAAAGTGAAGGACGAAGGTTACACGCTGGTCATTGATGAAGCAGTTGCGGATCCAACCCGAGTGACGATTGCTCTTCAACTTTTTGATAGAAAAGGGAAGCATGATCGCAACAAGCTGGCCCTTATTGATCCAAACAAGATTACGATCAAAGATGATAAAGGAAACACAGTGGGCAGCATGTACGATATGGGGTACACGAGTGATTTTTATTATATGGTTGCTTTCTTTAGTGAGCCGCTGCAAACAGACAAGATTACGATAGAAGGGAATATTGGGACGCTTGGACAAAGGAACGAACCAACAATAGAAGGAAATTGGGATTTTAGCTTTGATATTGATATGAAAGAGGCAAACAGGCAGACCATATTAGAGGAACTGTCTGGCAGCTACACAACGCCGCACGGAATGACGATCACATTAAAAAGACTGACGAGAATGGTGCAAGGAGTACGTTTCGAACTGGAGACCGAGCTTGATGATGAAGCAATGGCAAGATCCCCCGGCGATTTATGGGAAAAGCAGATGCTAAGCTTTCATTTCGAAACCATAGAAGGAGAAGAGATTCATTCGATGAATCCGAGAAAGATGGGCTACATGGACAGCCTGATGACATCGGATCATAGAGTGATCGCAAACGGGAAAATGCGTTGGAGTTATACGTTCAAGTATCTGCCTGAGCATGAACCGTACCGTTTTGTTCTGGATGGTTACTCGGTCGCGGAAAAGGACGGAAGCAGGGTTTCCTTTAAACCTTCGGAGCTGACAGCACCTAAAACTTTTAACATATTGAATGATACAGTGGAGTTGGTTGGGACTTCGCTGGAGGAATCGCCAAGCGGCGACGGAACTTCTGAAACGGTTGTCTCAATTTACGGGGAAATGGAAAACGAAATGAGTCATGAGGAATGGAAAGCATACGATTCAGCAGGTAAGCGTTATGATGTAAATATCAGGGGATCGTACTCAAACATAAATACCTTGGCTGATAATTGGAGAGAAGGATTGATCAGTATAGGGGATCGTAACACACAGCAGCCTAATGAATTCCGAATTCCGGGATTAAATCAGATTCCGGAGGAGCTTACCCTGGTAAGGGAAGTGGTGGATAAACGATATAAAGACCCTGAATGGTCCGTATTAATTAAATAGTAGAAATAAACGAACCATTCCTATCAGGGAATGAGTTCGTTTTTTCTTTCTAAGATGTTGGAATGGAATGTGCGCTTTTATGGATTGCTCGATTACATCAGTTTTGGATATATATCTACAATCCATCTGTTGATATACTAGCGTACACATAGAGAAGGAGGAAAGTCGAATGGCTCTAAGAAGCGATGACAACAGGACTTAACTTTGATCAGCGTGCAGGTTGTCAAGATGGACTTGTACGTGCAGCAGAAAGAGGGGGAGAAGACATGGAGCATCTTGTTGAAGAGAATCTCAAAACCGTGAAGCAGCAGTGGCCAGCGAGGATATGCCTCGCGGGTAGCTCCCTCCGATCCCGGCGATAAAGGCGCTGCCTATGCTGCTCCAGGAAAGGAGAGGGTTCGTCTGCAGCTCGATCAGCTTGTCGATGATCTCGTCATGACGGATGTATTGCAGTTCATTCGGGACCCATCCGCTGGCGTGGAGCAGCTCCTGCTCGGCCGGAGTAAGTGTATCCGTCTTATAGATGGAAACTTTGCGTTCCCGATCATAGTCGTTATTCGAGTGATGGTACAGCTTTTTCAAAACGCGCAACAGCTTATTGTTCATGGATAACTCCTTCTAATTAAGGCGGGATACAAACGTTCTTCTGATAACCTTGGGTTGTCACATTCCATTATAATAATATCGGGCAACGTAGGCATGCGCTTAAAGGAGCAGGCGGGACATAGAGGAAGTGATGTTAATTAGCAGGGCGCACCGATTTCTAGGTTGAACCGGAAAACCCCAACTAATCTCTTGTTTTTCACAGGTCGATGTTTTATATTGACATAAGAGTAGGTCAAAGATAAAAGAGGTGAACGGACGAGATGACTCCACGCACGAAGGAACAAAACGAAGAGATCCGGCTACGGCGTCTGACGCAAATCCGGATAGCCGCTGCCGATGTGTTTTTGAATAAAGGGCCTTTACTGGAAATTCGCGATGTGGCCGCGCAGGCTGAACTCGGTTATGGAACTGTATACCATTATTACAGCAATAAGGGCGATTTGCTCCACGATCTGCTATGGGACGCGTTGGAGCGGGCCGGGGGATGGCTGGAGGCTCCACCAGAGGCGCCGCTGAAGGTTACGCCGGAGGTCGCGCGGGCTCCGGCTTCGGATGAGGCGCTGGCGGGCGGGCATTTCGGCTTGGCTGCGGCGGCGGATACCGGGAACTCCGCTGCCACGGATTCCCGAAGCGAAAGCCGCGAAACGGCCGATGTCGCAGAGCTTGGTCCCGTCGCTGCCTCCGGCGTCCGGCTGCTGCAGCTTTGGGCTGAGGACCACGCCCTGTACCTGCTGCATAGGCTAGCCGGTGAGGGCTTTGCCTCGCTACCTGAAGCACGTTCGGCCCCGCTCTCAGCCGCCTTTCACCGGGAGGTACTCGCTCCGTTTGCCACGCTGCTGGAAACCGGCCGTGTGGCGGAAGGAGCTGCCGCTTCTGGCGGAAACGCCACGGAGCCGCCGTATCGGCTACAGCGCGCGGAAATGCTGCTGGCCGCCTTAGTCGGCTGTGCCTCGCTTTCACTTCGCCGCGGTAAGCTGCACGAGGAGGCCCGGGATATCGTCTGGTTTTTAAAATTGTAGAATGGATAAGGAGCGAATAAATAAAAGATGATCATTTTAAAATCACCCAGGGAAATCGAAGAGATGAAGCCGGCGAGCCAAATCGTTGCGGATTGTTACCGCGAGGTGGCCAAACTGATCGAGCCTGGGATCACCACTCGGGAAATCAATGATTTTGTTGCCAGACACATCACCAAGCTAGGCGGCAAGCAGTTTACGAAAGGGTACAACGGTTTCCCCGCCGAAACCTGCATTTCGGTTAACGATGTGGTCGCCCACGGCATTCCTTCGAACCGGGTGCTTATGGACGGCGACTTGCTGAAGCTCGACATCGTCGTGGAATACGGCGGTTGGTTCGGCGATTCGTGCTGGTGTTATGCGGTGGGCAATATCCGGCCGGAGGCGCAAAAAATAATGAAGGTGGCCAAGGAATGCTTGGATCTGGGGATCGCCCGGGCAATCCCCGGGGGTCGGCTCGGCGACATCACGTCGGCGATTCAACAGCATGCGGAAGCGAACGGGTTCTCGGTCGTACGCGATCTGCTGGCGCACGGGATTGGGCGGAGCCTGCACGAGGAGCCGAACTACGAGCATATCGGCGTAGCCGGCAAAGGCATTCGGTTAAAGGAAGGCATGGTGTTTACGATTGAACCGATGATCAACGAAGGTACGTTCCATATCACGATCGACGACGATCAGTGGACGGCGAGAACGGCCGACGGCAAGCTGTCGGCGCAATATGAGCATACGATCGCAATCACGGCTGACGGACCGCTGATTTTAACGGCCCAGTGAATTTTTGAATGAATACAGCCGCGGAATGACAAGATAAGAAAGTGGTATACATTTTAATTTCCAAAGGAGGATATCTGTTATGGCTCACCAGAAGAGAAGGAAAGAAGCTGCCTGGAAGTCACGAAAGCAAGAACAGCATCCCCATGGTAAAATCAAATCGCTCAAAGAATTGTCCAGCGAATAGAGTGAAAAGTATACTACTTGGAAGAGAAAGACTGTCGGCGTAAAATACCGGCAGTCTTCTTTTTTTGTATAATTCATTCGATATCTGGATTTACTTTCAACTTGTTATCACTTAATATATGGATAATAAGGGATAAGGGAAGGTGTTTTAAATGAATGCTAAAGAAGCAGCGTTGTTACTTGGGGTTCATTACAAAACGATTCTTAACATGATTAATGATGGGCGTTTAGCCGCTTCAAAAAGTGATTCCGGAGATTGGGTAATTAGCGAGAGCGATTTGGCTGCTCGTGAGCAACAGATCGATGATAAGGAGTTTGTAACAATATACACTCATATGGCCGTACAATTGATTGAAAAAGCACATCAACGTGCTATTAACGCAGCAAGAGAAGAACTCATTCATGTCGCACGTGCTATGATCAAGGTTAAAGACAATCGGAACGAGTTGAATCAGCAAGTAAAACGTCTTCAAAATGCATTAGATGCGTATAAAGCAGCTGAAGCATTCACACTCACTGTGGATTCAATCAAAAAACAAGCGGAAAGTGAGAATCACGGTTAATTGAATTTCTTTATACGAGAAGCGAGTGGGGAAAAAGCACATCCTATCCGAATGTGAGATACCAGCCCCTAAATAGTTAACTTTTAGTTTCCGTCCATAAAAATTAGAGTAAGTAACCAACATCCTAGCCGCTCACTTGAGCGGTTTTTTGTTTATGTGTATAAGGTCTTGCTCTCTGAAATCATGATGTTGACTTTGACATTAGTGACATACTTTAGAATCAATTTGACTCGTATAAAAGGAGGAGATTCAATTGACAACAAATAATCAATTACCGGTAACCGTTATCGGCCTCGGCTCGATGGGTTCCGCGTTAGCCGCCGGTTATTTGAAGGCAGGATATCCAACGACAGTCTGGAATCGCTCGGTGGGCAGAGCAGATGATCTTGTTGCAGCAGGCGCGAACAGGGCAGCAACAGTGAGCGAAGCAATAGAGGCAAGCCCGCTGGTTATCATATGCCTGCTCGATTACCGTACGGTAAGTGGCCTTCTCGAACCGGTTGGAGCCTTGTTGGAAGGAAAAGTTCTGGTCAACTTGACGACCGGAACGCCCGAAGAAGCCCGGGAGATGGCCAGGTGGGCCGAAGCCCGCGGCGCGACTATCTCGACGGTGTCATTATGGCCGGCCCGGCAAGTATCGGACGGCCAGAGGCGATGATATTATATGGTGGGTTGCAGATCTCTTACGACCGCCATGAAGAGACGTTAAAAGTTTTGGCACCAAACAGCATTTTCCTCGATCAGGATACGGGCGTTCCAACACTGTATGATATGGCTATGCTAGGTCTGCTCTGGGCCACGTCAGCCGGCTGGCTTCATGCCTTCGCTCTGGTCGGTACAGCGGGAATCAAGGCAACGACATTCCAGCCGTATGCGGAATCGTGGTTTCGCAATGTCGTTGCGTCGGAACAGTCCGATCAGCTTGCAGTAAATATTGACCGGGGAGAATATCCGGATACGTTCGGCTCGTCGCTTGGGCTTAATGCAACGGGACTCGCTCTGCTTACCCGAGCCAGCCGCGAGGCAGGTATCGACGCCAACATGTTCTCTGCCATCCAAGCTCTGGCAGAGCAGCGGGTGGCAGAGGGGCGAAGCGCTGATGGTTTCCCGAGCTTGATTGAAGCTATCAAGCGCTCGTCAATACAAGGAAGCGAGGAAAATACAAGTGTGATGAACGACGACTTTATCTCTAGCTAGTCTGCTATAGAAGCATAAACAAACCCGTTTTTCTTACTAAATAGCGGGCTTGTTTATGGAAAATGTTGCAAAATATTAATTTTGCAATTATAGTAGATATTGTAATTAAATATAATAACTGTATTAAGAGGAGCGTGCGTCTATGAAAATGAGAATGGCTACTATTCTTACCGCTACTGCTGTTTTATTATCTGTTCCAGCAAGTGCATTTGCATACACTCCATTACAAACTCAATCATCCAGCATTATTACCCCGCTTGCTCATGATGAATGGAACTTCGTAGTATCAGGTGAAGACGAGGTCACTTTTGATTATGAAAAATCGGATGGTGTAAACTTACGTGTCTGGCTGGGGGATGATGAACGCGTTGGTATGGAACTCCTTGTTTACGATCCAAAGGGCAATCTTTTTGCTTCTGGTAATTCAACATCTCGGGCTGACTATCAAGTTAAATTGGAGACTAAACCTAAAATCGAAGGAACGTACAAAATCAAAGTGGTTGTAAATGATGGTGGAGGACCCTACTGGGTATCATTGGCTGCGAGATCATACTAATGCTTGGACCGTCCAAAATTGGACGGTCTTTTTTAAGCTGTCACAACGATTCAGAGATTGCTTGATTGCGCTGAAATTGATTATACGATATGAATTGACATTGGAGCTTTCTTCAATGTTTTTTGAATTCATGGATAAACTTTATACTATTCAATTTGATGAATATTCAAATCCTAACGAATGAAGAATTTTGACAGTCTGTTGTCATGTTTCTTTTTTTACAATAGCGATAGGAATACATCAAATCCATGACAAGTCAAAAGGAGACTGTACGCTATCTATGGAAATTAAAAATCTGATTTCAGTAAAATCGAGAGAAGAATTGTGGGTTTGGCTACAGGAACATAGTAAGACTGAGAAATCGTGTTGGGTCGTAGTAAGCATGATGCCACAAGCAGAAACGCTGTTATATTTGGACGCGGTCGAAGAATCTTTATGCTTTGGGTGGATCGATGGAGTTAAAAAGAAAATATCTGAAACGGAGCTGGCGCAGAGACTGTCTCCTAGAAGCAAAAAAAGTTCATGGACCGAACTGAATATTCAAAGCTGTAAAAGTTAGCCGGATTTATATAAGAGCAGATTAGACAAATTTATAACAAACACTAGAGAAAATAAAATGAACGGTCAATGGCATGACAATGGACGCCTACTAGAATATTAAGATGAGTAAGATCGATTATTGGTGATAATGCAAGTAAGACACCACACTATTGACCACATGGTCAACGTGTATTACAATAGGGTCGAATTATATAGACCAGATGGTCAATCGGTGGAGGTGGAGTACTAAAACAATGGAGTCGGATAAAAAACAAACCATTTTGCAAGCAGCTTTAGTAGAGTTTTATCACAAGGGCTATGAAGGAGCTTCAACCAATCAAATTACCAAAGCAGCTGGCGTATCCAAGGGAATTCTGTTCCATTATTTTTCGGATAAAAGAACTTTGTATTTAACGGTGGTGGATGAATGCTTGAAGCACTACTACCATACACTGACTTCGTCACCCATGGACCTCTCCGAGGATCTGTTTCAGGCGATAGAGCAATTATCTCAAAAAAAGATGGATGTATTTAAAAGTGACCCCATCAGGTTTGGATTTATGGCTAAAACATTTATGGTTATGCCGGAAGAGCTGAAAGCGGATCTTCTGGTCAAACAACAGCAAATGAACGAGGATTCCATACACCTACTTACAAGCAGGATCGATCAGAGCCGTTTTAGAGAAGGAATCGACCCCAAACAAGCTATCGAATTCGTATTGCTCTCCCTGGAATCTCTAATTACAAAGCAAATGGCTAAATCGTTTGACGAGAATTCTACAGGAGAACTCGAGATAAGTGCGGTTTTAGACACAAAATCCTATTTGGATATGTTAAGGTACGGCATTTATCGTAAGGAGGGAAATGAGTGAAAATCAAGTTGCTCACCATCGGAACAAGGGGAGATGTGCAGCCGTTCATTGCCCTTGCCCGAGGTCTCCAGAACAACGGACATGATGTGGTTATATGCACATCCCAGGATTTCGAAGGCTTTGTTCGAGGGCATGGTGTCGGTTTCGCACCCATACGCGCAAATATCATGAAACTAGCGCAATCTGCGGAAGGAAAACGCATGCTGGGTAGCAATCCCTTCGAGATTATGAAGCAGATGAAAAAGCTTATATATCCTATGATGCAGCAAATGCTCGATGACCTGTGGACCGCTTCTCAAGATGCGGATGGCCTCATCTACCATCCCAAAGCATTCGCTGGATATGATATTGCCCAAAAGTTGAATATTCCCGTATTCGCGGCTCATGCGATTCCGATCATTGCACCGACAGGTGCTTTTACCAATCCCATTTTACCTTTCACCTTCAGAAATCGATGGTTAAATGAAAAAAGCTATCACCTCAACCGTTTAATGCTATTATCCTTCAAGAAATTGATGAATACATGGAGAAGCGAGACGTTGAATTTACCTCCGCGAAGTATATTCTCCGATGATTTGTGCGTAAACGGACGTGATATCCCGGTGCTTTATGGTTGTAGTCCTTCGATTATGCCATTTGACCCGAAATGGAAGGATCGAGTCTGTATGGAGGGATTTTGGTTTCTGGAAGATAAGGATTGGGGACCACCAGGTGAGCTGGAGTCATTTATCGAGGCAGGTCCCCCGCCGATCATTATCAGTTATAGCAGCATGCCTCTAAAGCATCCGGATCGTGTGCTGGAAATGACCATGCAAGCATTACAACGAACGGGGCAACGCGGCATTATTGTGGTTGGCTGGAGTGGAATGCAAGGCGATGGGGCCGAAAACATCCTGTGTATACAGGAAGCACCGCATGAATGGCTGTTTCCACGCGCTGCAGGCGTTATTCATCATGGTGGAGCAGGGACGACAGCGGCCGTTCTGAAGGCAGGGAAGCCGATGACCATATCTCCGTTTAATGCGGATCAGCCTTTCTGGGCAAAACGTATGTATGAGTTAGGTGTATCGACCAAGCCGATTCCTGAAAAATCAATGTCTGTAGCCAGTTTGGCTGAGCGAATAGCGGCCCTAACGAGTCATTCAACACTGGGAGCCAATTCAATGGCACTGTCAGGAAAAATTCAAGAGGAGAGAGGTGTTGATCGAACTGTAGAGTTTATTGAAAGACGGCTACACGCTCACTTTTGAGAGATGCTGCCAGCATACTGCCGATATCAATTGTGTTAATTTTTAAAGCTTGATGATGAAGAATTCCATGTTGTCAGGAGCGGAATGTTGTGTATTTCGATCGTTCGAATTCATATATGGTCTTCTCACAGTTACACTCCCATACTTTAATGATCGCTGGGTTTCTCATCCAATTCTCTGTTTTGGAAAAAAGACGAGTCTACCACTTTTCCACGACTTATTTTTAAATATTGGATCTCGTGATCTGTTTTTATTTTCAGCAAACCGGTGTCAAAATCGGTATTTAATTCTTTGAAAAATAGCCCATTGGCTATAGGCTCCCCTTCGGATTCTTTATTGCCAAGCAGATAATGAGAACCATCTTTGAACACGGTGACTCGTATTCCCCGTTCATGGGTATCAGCCATTTGATCATCCATCCTTTGAACCGCTACAATGTGCAAATCCGTTTCGCCTATCTGGTTTAGGAGTTCGTTGACAAACGAGCCGCGCGTAATTTCTTGCCATCGCGTTTGTCCGGATTGCCCGATGATGAGTTGGGTAATAATGATTCTTGGCGGTTTCGGCGATGATTTCTGAAGCCTTACGATTTTCATTCGTTTTGACGATAAAGGTTGCCCCATATTCGTCGCATTTCATTTGCCACTCAGCCATATATCTTTCTTGTGCCTGATCGAGCTCATCTTCACGTAAGGGTATAACGCTCAACACAAACAGGGGACACTGAAGAAGTTTGGCTAATTCGCCGCCTCGGCGGATAAGGCGTTCTCCGTTCGGACCGTAATACACGCATACAAGTATTTTTTCATTATTCAACAGTGAAATCATTCCTTTCTCTTCTGCAGAGGGTTTATGCTTTCCACAACAGCTTTTATCAAAAAAGGCCTGAGGCAGAGACAAATCTGCTTCCAGGCCTTGGCTGTACGGATTATGGACAAGTCAAAGTAGTAAGAGTGTTCTCTCCCAAGACGCTGACGAGGTCAGCTGTCGGATTCAGGATTGAGAGTTTCCGTTTCTTTATCGTAATAAATATTATGCTAAAGTTTGCTAAAAGTAAACAGTTAGTGATGATTAAACCATATCGTGAACGGAGGGCTCTTAAGTATCTGCCCCGTCTTTTTCCTTCATGGGGCTGGCTAATCCAAACTTCTTAACCAAAGATTTGATGGTTAACCCCTGAACGAGAAGTGAGAAGAGGACAACACTAAAGGTGAGTACGAGTATATCGTCGCGACCGTCGAAGGTTGTGGGCAAGCTTAAGGCGAGTGCGATCGACAAGCTGCCCTTTAAACCGCCCCAATTCAAAACCACTTTCCATGAAGAAGGAAAGGATTTCAGGAAATACAGGCTCACGTAGACGGCCAATGTTCTTCCAATTAAAACGATAAGAATGGCTGCCCCGATTAACGCCCACTTGTCCGCGAAGTGAATATGCTTGATTTCGAGACCGATCATTAAGAAAATCAATGAATTTGCAATTAACGTGATGACGTCCCAGAACGAATTAATGTTCATCTTGGTTGTATCCGACATCCCGATGCGCGCTCCGTAACTGCCGAAAATTAAGCCACCCACAACGACGGCGATCACGCCGGATACTTGGAAATGCTCGGCAATAAAGAAACTTCCGAAGAACAGGAGCATAGAGAAAGCAATCTCCAGCGGATAATCATCAAAGAAGCGAATGAGCTGTGAGAATAGATACCCCAACACGCCTCCAACCGCGATACCACCAACACTAAACTTTAAAAAAAGCAGTACCCCGCTGCCGATTCCCACCCAACCCATTTCCATATACGTGAGCAGATAAACTGAGGAGATCTGAAATAACACAACGGCAATTCCGTCATTAAACAGCGACTCCCCTTCGATGATGGTCACAATTTTCTTGGGTACGCCTAAAGATTTGAAGATGGAGATGACACTGATCGGATCCGTGGCGCTCATCAAAGCCGCAAAGGTAAATGCAACAATCAGAGGCAATCCCATAAACCCATACATGGCTAGGGCAATAAGAAGGAAGGAGAGCAAGGTGCCGCCAAACGCGAGGGCAATCACCGGCTTTCCTTGTTTACGAAGATGGGAGAACGGAAGCTTTAACGTGGCGTCTCCAAGAAGGATAGGCAGGAACAAGGAGATAATGATCGCCTGAAACACATTCGATTGGGTTATAAACGATTCGGCTTCATCCAATACCGGTATATGGATCAAACCAAGCAGCAGGCCTACAATAACCAGTGCAATTGAGTAAGGCTGATTCATTTTTTTGGCTATCGCGATAACACACATCGATATCGCAAGCAAAATCAGCAATTGAACGAAAACCTCATTAAAATGATGCATAGCGCACCCCTCGTCAAAGGATAAAATCTCCATTTATTGTAACCTAAAGGTCCCGTAACACCAAATGTATTGACAAACGGGAATTGAAGGAGTATTTTATGAATATAAAATAAATTTATTCACAGAATCACGAAACGCTCAAATAAGGAGTGAAATACAGCATGCCCAGAAAATTTTCGGATGAGGAACGCGAATGGATTCGCCAAAAACTGTTGACTGAGGCACGCCATCATTTCGAAACGGCGGGTCTCCGCAAAACGAGCGTTGAAGATTTAACGAAGGCTGCCGGCATTGCTCAAGGCTCGTTCTACATGTTTTTCGGATCGAAAGAGGAAATATATTATGAATTGATTCTGGAGGAGGAGCAGCGAATCCGCAATGCTGTCCTGGATTTATTCTCTTCAGAAGAGGTCTACAGCAAGGAAAGCATTAAACGGTTTCTCTTATTTTCACTAAGGATGATGGATGAAAGCCCGCTGCTTCGGCAGATGATGGATCGCGGGGAGATGGAGCTGTTGTTTAGGAAACTGCCGAAAGCGCTGCTGGAGCGTAACTTTACGGAGGATCAAGACGCGCTCTTGCCTGTCATTACGGCTTGGCAGCAGGCTGGCATTTTACCTGGTACGGCACCCGAATCCATCGTGGGCATGATCAGATCCTTGGCACTGCTTACGCTGCACAAGAAAGAGATTGGAGAGGAGCAATTTACATCTACAATCGAATTGTTAGTCGAGTTATTATCTGCCGGCATGCTTGCGGTGTCTAAAGGTGCGAAGGGAGATGGAGCGTCGTGATCGAAGTAAAAGGCCTTCATTACACGTATCCGAATCAAAAAGTGCCGACCCTGCATGGGCTTGATTTTGTCATACCGCCTGGCGAAATTTTTGGGTTTCTCGGCCCGTCCGGTGCTGGTAAAAGCACGACGCAAAAACTGCTGATCGGTGTTCTGAAAGGATATCAAGGAAGTATAAAAGTCATGGGTAACGAGATCAGGGATAAGGGTCCCGATTATTACGAGCGAATTGGAGTAGCTTTTGAATTCCCGAACTTCTACAGCAAATTTTCGGTTCTCGAAAATTTAAAGCTCTTTCGTTCCCTTTACAGTGGGAAGACGGAGGATCCCATGAAATTGTTGGAACAAGTCGATCTGGCGGATGCCGCAAATATGAAGGTTTCCCAGCTATCCAAGGGCATGAAGATGAGGTTGAATTTCTGTCGGGCCTTACAGCATGATCCAGAAATTCTATTTCTGGATGAACCTACTTCCGGATTAGACCCGGTCAATGCCCAGCGAATGAAGGAATTGATACTTGCCAAAAAGGCTGCCGGCAAGACAGTTCTTATAACAACGCATCATATGCAAGCGGCAGAAGAGCTTTGTGATCGGGTAGCCTTTATCGTCGACGGTGAAATCAAATTAATCGATTCACCCAGAAGATTGAAACTTCGCAAGGGAAGAAAAGAGGTCCGAGTCGAATACAGCAGGGATGGTGATGTAAAGGAGGCCCTATTTTCTCTCGATGGCATCGGTGAGAACAGCCGATTTCTTCAGCTCATACAGGAGTTCCCTCCCGAGACCATTCATACGCAAGAGGCATCGCTCGAACAAATTTTCATTGAGGTTACGGGGAGGCAGCTTGTATGAAAGGCCTATGCTTATTTGTTTTCGATCTCCGTTTCCAGTGGCGCCACGGTTTCTATTGGGTTTATGTATTCGTCTGTTCCTGTTATTGGATTCTGCTCCGATTCATACCCGAGGCTTACCAAGAGAAAACAGCGATTGTGCTGACCTTCAGTGATCCCGCCGCCCTGGGACTTATCATGGCTGGCGGTATGGTCCTCCTGGAGAGGGACCAAGGTGTCCACGATCCGCTGTTTGTAGCGCCGGTCCACATTCGGGAATACTTGCTGGCGAAGGCGGCGTCTCTGTCGGTGTTATCCCTTGCGGCAGGCTGGGTCATTCACTTGGCGACCGGCAGTCTCCCGGAATATCCGCTTGCTTTTTCTGCGGGTATTGTTTTAACCTCAACCTTCATGACCTTGCTGTCGATTGGAGTGGCGGCACGCCAGCGGACAATTAACGGTTTTATTCTGATGGTGCAGGTCTACGCGCTGCCATTCATCCTTCCATTGTTGGGTTTTCTTCAATTGTGGCATGAAGACCTGTTTCTTGTCCTTCCGACCGAAGGAACACTCCGGTTATTGGTGTCTCCCAGTGGTGGCCTAGCTACTGGTAGCGTTCTTTATTCTGTGTGCATCCTATTGATTTGGAATTTTGCGGCTTACTTCTGGGCAAGGCGATCCTATACCCGGCACGTGCTGATGCGGGTAGGTGAGGGAGGGGGGCATTAATGGGGAGATATAAAACCCTTATGATAAAGGATCTACGGCATGCATGGAAGGATCCCGTTCTGCTGGCAGCTTTGTTCGGTCCGCTGGTCCTCTTGTTTCTATCAAGGTTTGGATTCCCTGTTGCCGCCCATTGGCTTGATGTAAACTATTCATTTCATCTGGAGCCGTATCGCGGCTTTGCAGCATCGCTATTGGTTGTTACGATCCCTATGCTGACAGGAATGCTCACGGGCCTCCTTATGCTCGACGAACGTGATGAGAATGTGATTGCATATTATGCGGTTACTCCTATAATGCGTAAAGGTTATTTGCTATATAGAGTGACACTTCCTTTTCTGTTATGCACCGGCTTATCCATGGTATATTTGTCTTTTTCCACTTTGTCGGATATCCACTGGGATAAACTAGGGGTTTTGCTGTTAGCATTGGAGGCACCATTATTTTCGTTGTTCCTGGCTGCATTCTCAGCGAACAAGGTGGAAGGATTAGCCTTGTCTAAAATAGGGGGGCTGTTCATAGCAGGCCCTGTAGTGGCTTACTTCGTTCCAGGAGCTTGGCAGATGTTAGGCGCTTGGCTCCCAACGTATTGGCCTGCCAAGGTACTTTATTTCATGACGCAGGATGAGCCTTTCCTAGCAATACTCTTTTGTTCGATCGGATTGCTCCTGCATGCTGTGTACTTATATTTTATGGTATCGGTTTTTAACAACAGACAATCTTAACTGGGGTCACCATGGATCGCTTAATAAAGATATTGGTTCATGTCATATCTGATGACAGCAAACAGCCGATCGAAATGATCGGCTGTTGTTACTCGTGTCTAACAGCCGGTTATACCATTCAGCTCCCGGAGTCCACTGTCAGCATATAGATAAAGCAAATTGCGACTAAAAACTGGTATTGCAAACTGAAGTTGAATCGTTTAATATGGATATTAAATATCCATAATCCAGTTCGTACCGGATCAGGCTTATAAGCAATGGAACAATAGCGTATGCAAGAAGGTTATTTTTCGCTTCAATTATGGATAATGTAGATCCACAAACAAAAAAACAATGATCAACCAACATTCGATGTGGAGTTTATTGGAGGAGGCTCGGCGGGCTTTTCACTGCCCTCAGAAACTATAGCGGAAGAGAGATGGATGTTATGAATGATTTTTTTAATGAAGCCATTTGGGAGAAGGCATGGAAAGAACACGGCGAACGCGTTGTGAACAAGATGAAAAAGACCGGAATCGAACCGACCCGATCCTTTGATCATAAGGCGAAGACTTTCAATGAGCAATCGTTTAATGAAGAGGGAAGAAAACGGACCACACGAATCATGAATTGGCTTGAAGGACAAGGGGTTCAATTCGACAACGCCTCTGTACTGGACATTGGCGCCGCTTCGGGAGTATTTTCGGTGCCGTTTGCAGAGCGAGGGGCCCGCGTAACTGCCGTAGAGTCCTCTCTGCCATTGATCGAATTGCTGAAGGGAAATATCACAAAATTCGCTGATGACCAGGTGAAGATTGTACCGGAACCTTTTGAAGATATTGACGTGCTGGCCAGAGACTGGGGCAATGCCTTCAATCTTGTCTTTGTCTCGATGTGTCCGGTCATTCTGGATTGGGATAGCGTCGAAAAGATTCTACAATGCGCCCGGGATTATTGTTATATCAGTATGCCGGCAGGTTCTATGGAGCTCAGTTTGGTGAATGAAATCTGGCCGCTCATCACCGGTCAGCCCTTCCAATCGAAGCACTTGGAGTTCGGATATTTGCTTCATTTGCTGTATCTCAAAGGCTATTCCTATGAGTCTCTTATCACACGGGAAACGAAAACGACGGAAGTTACAAGAGAAGCGGCGTTACAAGAAATGATGAACTGGCTTCGCAGTCACGGTCTTGCTACAGATGATCAGAATCGGAAATTGGTTGCAGACTATTTGGAGCAAGCGTATCCGTCCGGCAAAGTAACCATCCGACAGAGTGGTCGTTATGGCAAAGTACTGGTTCGAATGCAGGATCAAAGCATGTACACAAGAAAAATTTGATCGAGACTACGCACGTGTTACGTAGTCAGACCAAGAAGATGAAAGGATGATAATGATGGCGATTCAACACGCAACAGATTCTACTTTTAAAGGGATGGTCCAAACCGAAGGAGTAACCGTAGTGAATTTTTGGGCTTCTTGGTGTGGTCCGTGCAGAATGTTTGCACCCGTTCTTGAGGAATTTGAAAGGGAAGCCAAAGGTTCCATTAAAGTAGTTAAAGTTAATGTAGACGATAACCCGGCGACGTCTTCCCATTATCAGATTATGAGCATACCGACCACCCTTATTTTCAAAGATGGGAAGCTTCTTTATAAAGAATCAGGCATATTGCCGAAACATGTCTTGAAACATCGCACTGCCTCCAATTAAAGGATCTCAAAGGGATCACAGTATGCATGCACAAGAAGTCGTGCTTTGTAGGCGGCTTTTTTGGCTTTTACATATTCGTCGTGACTTCAGGGATGACCTCAATGTAATATAAATATGAACCGATGGGAGATGAGGAACGATGTTGAAATTAGTAAAGGCTATTCTCGTGGGATTGAGCATGACTGTAATTGGTTTAGATTCTGGAAATGTGCAACCTACCGCCGTGTCGGCAGCCAGTACAGAATATTATGTCGCCAGCGACGGCAGCGACTCCAATCCAGGGACGATCCGTGCGCCATGGAAGACGCTGCAGCATGCGGCTGACGAGGCTGATCCGGGTAGCATGATTTACGTTCGGGACGGCGTATACAATCAGAAGCTCAAGATAACACGCTCCGGGACAGCTTCACAAGGTCCCATTACTTTCACGAACTACGGTTCGGAGAAAGCCATCATTGATGGTGCTGGACTTTCAGTCAACGGGATCGAAGGGCTAATCGAGATAAAAGATGTGAATTACATTACTATTCAGGGCTTGGAGATTCGCAATTATACGACGACTTCCAGAAATGCGGTGCCTGTTGGAATCTATGTTCAAGGCTCAGGCGGCTTTATTAATCTGACCAACAACAAGATCCATGATATCAAGAGCACGGTCACACCAACCGGCAGCGATTTGCTTGGCAGAGATGCTCATGGTATCGCCGTATATGGCACCAAAGCTCCGGAATCGCTTCATGACATTATGATTCATGGTAATGAGCTGTACAATCTTGTCCTGGGTTCCAGTGAAACCCTGGTACTGAATGGTAATGTAGATAAGTTCACGGTAACGGACAATATTATTCACGATAACGACAACATCGGGATCGATATTATTGGTTTCGAGGGGACAGCGCCGGAAGAAGTATACGACCAGGCCCGAAATGGCTTGGTGAAAGGTAATCGGGTATACAACATTTCTTCCAACAATAATCCTTCTTATGGGAAAAAACTCCCGAATAACAGTAATTCAGCTGGCGGTATTTATGTTGATGGCGGCAAAGACAGCATCATTGAGCAGAATTACAGCTACAACAATGATATCGGCATTGAAATTGCCTCCGAGCATGCGGGCAAATCCACCAGCAATATTACGATCCGAAGCAACATGGTGTACAATAACCGGTTGACAGGGATCGCCATGGGTGGATACGACGAGGAGCGGGGCTCAACAGTGAATTGTAAGGTAGTGAACAACACCGTCTACAATAACGATATCTTGGGTGATGGTAGCGGCCAGCTCTATGTCCAGTATGATACGAGAAATAACGTGATCAAGAACAATATCTTTGTGGCCAGTTCCACAGGTGTACTGATCTACAATGAATATGCCAAAAATTCAGGAAACGTCGTGGATTACAATCTATATTATTCTCCAGGCGGTAGTGCAGATGCATTCTGGACATGGAAGAGCAAAGACTATACTGGCTTCTCCGCATACAAAGCGGGAACCGGCAACGATGCGCATTCTTTGTTCATGGATCCTAAATTCGTAAATGCTCCCGGTGGCGATTTCCATCTTCAGTCTTCGTCCCCAACGATTGATGCTGGTTCGACGGATCACGCGATCATCGGAACGCAGGACATTGACGGGGAGCCAAGAGTGCAAGGGGCCAATGTGAACATCGGCGCAGATGAGTAAAGCAATACTTTTTTAGAAACGGGTAAAACAGAGCTGAAATGTTAAGAGTGCCTAATAGCAAGCGGGTTCGGCAGCATTCGGAACGTTTTTATTTCGGATGTTTGGCATGTATTTTGAGCTGCATCTTGGAACGCATTCATCAAAAAAGTCGCCAATTTTGGCGGCTTTTTTCTCTTCCATAAGTTCTTCCTCTAGCACTTTGAGAGAGTTTCTGCTTGACATAATTTTGTTTATCGGTAAACTATTATTGTTGAATGGTTAACAATAATTCCAAAGGAGGTGACTTTTATGACCTTAAATAAACGCAAAGAGGCGATTGAAGCAGTCCAATACTTCATCATGAATCGAGAGAAGAATATTCGGAATCGGAGCATGTTGATCGAAAACACTGTCGGTTCAGATTCAGTAAAAAATTGGTCAATGACGCAACTTCACATCTTGTCTTTAGTAAAGCGTCACCCATGTCAATTGAATAATACGTCTTTAGCCACGGAACTAAATTTATCAAAATCCGCTATAACTAAAGCCATAAATACATTGATTCAACACCATTTGGTCGTGACTGCAAAGAAAACGGACAATCTCAAAGAAATTTATTATGAAGCCACAGATCAAGGGAAGCAGTTGGCTACTGCGCATGATAAGCTGCATTACCAGGCTGAAGAGAAGTACTACGAACTGTTCAGTCATTTTAATGATGAAGAAATCGATGTTATTATTCGCTTTCTTAATGCGTGGTTGAGGACTTCGGAATCCAAATAACTCTTCAGGAGATGACTAAAATGAACAAGCAGGAAGCCATTCGTTTTATTTCGCACATGTATAACGACATTATTGTTAATTTTGATTTTGTGAAAATACCTGATTATTTCCATAACGACTACGTTCAAGTGACTGATGGCAACAAGATAAACATGGAAGAATTTAAGAATCACCTAACAACATTAAAAGTTACAGTAGACCAAATTACCGTTTCTCCATTTACGATACCCTCTATGACGAAGAGCTTCAGACTTTGACATTGCGATACACCGTTGATGTTACCAAGAAAAGCGGAACACGCGGATTAATAGAGCTTATCGCCATTTTTGAGATTAAACACGGCAAGATTGTACGTTGTAATGAACTGTCGCATGCCCTTCATCATGATAACGAGTTTAAGGAACTTGCAAGTATTTCTTCTCCAGTTGTTTAATATTGCTGTCCTGAAGCTCATCTACCCGTGACTTAGCCAGCAGGCCAATCCCAGAATTAGCGAAAACATATAGCCCGAATGAGCCATTTTCATATATAGATAATTAAGAGAAAATGAGAAAATCATGTAATAATACCGAGTCGTAAGGCTGCTGGAACAAGAATGGAATAGAAGGGAAGTAGCTTGAAAAATGAATAAAACAGGAGTTTGGTTATTTTTTGCATGGACTGTATCAGCTGTAGCAACTAGCGGAAGTTTGTTTCTTAGTGAAGTATGGCATTTTACGCCATGCGTCTTATGTTGGTATCAACGGATCTTTATGTATCCATTAGTCATTGTTTTGGGAATCGCAGCATATCGGCAAAAGACGCACATCGTCCCATACATCCTGCCCCTGGTTATCATTGGCGGAGGCATATCTACATACCATAGTATCATTCAAAAACTCCCCAAAGAGTCGGGAATTGCCGCATGCGGGCCGGTGTCCTGCTTGAATGACTACTTGAATTGGTTCGGCTGGTTGACCATTCCGATGCTGGCATTTGCCGCGTTCGTGCTCATCACTGTAGCTCTATTGATGGCTGTGCGTTCGCAGAAGCAACAAACAACCAGTGATAAGTAAATGACACGTAACAGCCGGCCTAATGGTCGGCTGTTTTCAATCATCACCCACTTTTTATATCTTGCGGTCTTATTCCATATCCCTATCCTCCAATAAGCAGCTTGTGATACATTACTTAAAAATCATGACGAGGAGATGGAATCTGTTATGCATAAAGTAATCAACCCCAAAATTCACTATTTCGGGACTTCGATCGTGTTGATAAGTACGATCAACGAAGACGGCACCCCCAACCTGGCTCCGATGTCCTCTGCCTGGTGGCTCAATCAATCATGTATGCTTGGAATGAGCAGCAAGTCTCAGACTGTTCAAAATATGATCCGTGAAGGTGAGTGTGTGCTTAATCTTCCGTCGATTGACTTGATTCCCGCCGTTGATCGTCTGACCCTGTTGACAGGTCGCAACCCAGTCCCTGAGTCGAAGGCAGAGAGGGGATATAAGTTCGAGGCGAATAAATTTGGTGTCGCAGGGTTAACTCAACTTCCGTCCCAGCTTGTTCAAGCACCGCGTGTGAAAGAATGCCCCGTCCATCTGGAAGCCAGGTTTGTAAAGCTCCATCCTTTTGAAGAACCAAGTTCGCTTGTTGCCATCGAAGTGCATATTGAAAAGGTTCATATCGAGGAGGATCTTCTTATAGATGCCCAATCAAATTATATCAATCCTTCGAAATGGAATCCGATGATTATGAACTTTTGCGAATATTTTGGTTT
This sequence comes from Paenibacillus sp. ISL-20, assembly GCF_018613005.1. Classification (NCBI taxonomy): domain Bacteria; kingdom Bacillati; phylum Bacillota; class Bacilli; order Caryophanales; family Paenibacillaceae; genus Paenibacillus; species Paenibacillus sp. ISL-20. The sequence goes on along the minus strand of NZ_JAGGRD010000014.1, from coordinate 159,266 downwards.
AAGTGAGCAATTGTCTGCATCTAAATTAGCGCCGGTATTCGGACCTGATTCAGTTGAAAGCATGGATATGTAATGAGTGGTGTGGCATATAAGGGTATGCCATGTGGGACTAGCGTTTGGCTTGAACTCAACAAGTTTGCAATAAAAAAAGCGACAGGATTCAACCTGCCGCTGGTGCTCCAAGGAAAACTAAAATTTCTTCAATGCTGGTATTGATGTAAGTGTTCATTCCAGATATGTACTTGCTGAACTCTTCCGAAGACATTTTACTTTTGCCTTGCATATAAGACTTGATCTCTTGAATGCTGTCGGATTTGTATTTGTTCAACTTCTTTAGCATGACGTTGCTTCTTTTTTTCATGTCGGATGTCTGCTTGCTACAAGTTTTCTTTGCTTCGCTAAGACTTTTTTTTGCTTTATCAAGTGACATCTTCGCTTGGGTCAATGCTTCTTTACTGGCTTTAGTCTTCTTAAGGCTGCTGTATTCAGTAGAAAGCTGTTTGTATTGATTGGTAAGCGAGGTCACATTTACGCACACAGGGTGCTTGTACACTTTTTGGGCAGCCTTCACTTTTTTTACCTGTACGTTATAATCTTTAAAGTACAGTTTATGAATCTCAGACGTAGAAACGGATGCTGCAAAAGCCTGTGACGGAATGAACAATGCCAGCATCAGAAGTAATACAAAAGTCTTTTTCATTGGGATATGCACCTCTTCGGTTGTAGTGCTTATAGCATATACCATAATTTGTAACCCATCAATATTTAAGTAGAAAACTTATTTTTGATTTCTCCAATCCCATGATCACGCAGCTTTATAGCTATTCTTAATATTCGCGTACCTTCATACAATGAATGGATGCACGATCCCATGAAGAACGGCATATAAGGTGCGGTCAGGAAGGGGGATGGAATGCTTCGTGGAGCGAAATTACGTATGTGTGGGAAATGTCGATAAATCGCTTGGCCCCCAGTTATGGGTACAGCGGGGTGTAAGAGCATGGCATTGACGGGGAGCGGATTGCTGTTAGTAGCACTGACTGGCTTGATGGGGGCGCCTCATTGTCTGATTATGTGCGGAGGGATCGTTTCGTCTCTGGCCCTTCGATCCAGCAGCTCTCCGCTTGCTTCTGTGTTAGCCTACAACGCTGGCAGAGTGACAACGTACACGGTGATTGGAGGCTTTATGGGGATGGTGGGCTCCTTTCTGGATGTGGCTGGCAGCTTTGTAGGCTTCCAAGGAGCGGCCAGCATCATTGGAGGACTGCTCATTCTGCTGTGGACATTTCGTCGGTACACATTGCCCATTTATAACGCTCATCTGCCGAGACACTCTTTTTTTCACCTGAAATTGGAACGGCTTGGCCAGCGCTATGAGTTGTTTGCGACATTTCTAACCGGCCTTTTGCTCGGTTTTCTTCCATGCGGTTTGACTTATGCGATGCAGATGAATGCAGCGGCATCCGGTTCTAGTCTGGTAGGTCTCATGATCATGCTGGTATTTGGACTTTCGACTTTTCCCATTCTGCTCCTAACGGCGGTGTCTGCCGGCAGTCTAACGAAAAAGTGGCGCAGAGGAATGCGGAAATTCGGCGGAATTCTAGCCTTTATAATGGGAATGCTGTCTATTTTAAAGGGACTAAGCGCTAACGGATGGATTCCGGGTATTCACCCATGGTTATGGTAAGAAGAACTAGCGAACTTTGAGCAACGTCCTTACTGTGACATATTGATCCTCCCAACGAAGAATCGCTTCCGCATGCCAAAGTCCTTGCATAACAGGCACGGCAGTTGCGATGTATACACCTGGCTTGGATTCGACAATTGCAGCGGGGAACACACCACAAAACATATCGGGCATGGTGAGGTTGAGTTCAATATCGGCGTTAACAACTGGCTTCTCAGGTAACTCGGTAATGAAAACCTGAAAGGATGTTTCCTTCATGGGTTCGGCAACGGATTGAACGGATTGTATTTCCATGCGAAGCTGCCCATCGGTATAAAGATCTTCTACTTTGGGACGATCGTGAACCTGCCGGTACAGAATCACAGCCGCGATCATAAAGAGCAACAGAAAAGCCATGCCCCATCTTGTCTTCATGATATCCCTTCTTTCGCCTGAAAACATGAGTATTCTCTCATAGGTATGTAAGAAAAGGTCAGAACATGCACATATAGATGAGACTCTAGTTCTGTATATGTGCCGGTAACCTAATTTGGAGAAGAAATCCGTACTGGAACTTAATCCCCCTCCGCAACCTTCTAGGGATGTAGGAACTTCCCTGTGATATGGTTGTAGATTTTTTTGATAGTGGACTTTGTAAGATCGTTTGGGATTTGGATGGAATATTGATGGATGGGAAGGAGGCTCTCTAATCTTAAGAATTGATACGTATCCGGTAGGAAAGTCCGGTTGATTTCTCATTACTTGAGAAAATGATCGAGTTTAATTGTAGATAAGGCAGACTGTTCAATTTTCTGGCGGAAATAAGAGTACATAAGGAAATCCCCTGGAAAAGGGGATTTTTGATTTTATTTCTTGATTCGAAAGTCGCCTTATATACAGTAGATTGAAAAGTTTTGCCATAAATGAATGAAACGAGACATTACTTGACAACGTAATAACGAAAGGGAGTCATGGCATAATCAAAACTGGAAAAAACCTCTGCTGCTTTAACTGGAGCTTAGATCTTTTTTAGTCAGAGGTTTAACCATAAATATTCTCAGTTAAGAGGGGAGAAGTACTGTTGGAATCACTTTGGTTGGAGTATGCTTGGGCATTACTAATTCTTATTGGATTGGAAGGTTTACTATCGGCGGATAATGCCCTTGTACTGGCAGTGATCGCGAAGCACTTACCGGAGGACCAGAAGAAGAAAGCTATTAATTATGGGATCATTATGGCTTTTGTTTTTCTTCGCTGCTCTGTTTGCAATATCGTTTATTGCGAATGTCTGGCAAATACAGGCGATCGGAGCTGCTTATCTTCTATACCTCGGGTTAAAGCACATCATCAAAGCGCGTTTCGGTAAGGAAAACACGAATATTCGCGAGGACGTAAAGAAAGATGCTGCCGGTAAAGGCTTCTGGCCAACGGTAAGCAAAATTGCTATTGCAGATCTCGCCTTTGCAATTGATTCCATACTTGCTGCTGTGGCTTTGGCACTGGGTCTCCCAGATTCCCCGCTTCCAGACTTCGGTGGTATGGACGGAGGACAATTCTTGGTTGTCGTGCTTGGCGGAATCGCCGGGCTCGTTCTGATCAAATTTGCAGCCACATGGTTTGTAAAGCTGCTTGCGCAGCGGCCAGCACTGGAGACCACGGCTTATGCTATCGTGGCATGGGTCGGTGTCAAGCTCGCAGTGATTACTTTGGCCCATGAAGATATAGGGGTGTTAAATCATGATTTCCCACATAGCACAGTCTGGACCATTATCTTCTATGGTGTCTTGGTGGCGATAGCTCTTCTCGGTTGGTTTGCGCCTGTGAAAAATAAACAGTCACAGACCGGTCAACTCTAGTTCCGTGCTTTCCTTCATTGCAGGCAGATGGCCTTTCCGTATCGGAGGGCCATTTTGCATCAGATTGAATAGGATTCATTGATAACAAATAAAGACAGACCAAGGGGTTCTTGAAATATGTATTATGAAATAAATGGCGTAACGGTTGATTCTGCTGAGGTTTTGGTTTACAAAAGAACTATGTGCTCCATGTTCTGTAAATATGTGCAAGAGAAAACAGGATGTACACTAGCCGAAGCAAGGAAGTTATACGTAAAAATGCTTCAGAACGAAGGCATTGAAGAAAAACCGAGTACCTTGGAGATTTTAACGTACTTAAGGGCTGAATACGAAGATAAAGACTGATATCTACTGATAATAGTAGTAGCTGGCACGGCTTCGGCTATAACGCGGATGCGATCAGCCGTCCGCTCCTGGGCCAGCGGCCGATGACGGGGATTACTGAGTCTTCGAATGCAGAGGAGGGACATGTGTTCTGGAAATGTCGCCTCGTCATCGGATGCCAAACGACCGGGACAAGCCTTTTCACTCGGTCGGGTTTATAGTATGCTAACCATATTAAGGAGGAGTGGGAATTTATGGTGAAACAACTGATCGTCGGAGACGCTCTGCACGAATTGGCCCATACGCGCCGTATTCTGGAATGCCTACCCGAGGAGCATATGACATGGAAACCGCACGTCAAATCCATGACGTTAGGCGGGCTCGCCACGCACCTGATCAACTTGCTCAACTGGCAAGTCGCGATTTTTCTTTACCCGGAATTCGATCTTTCGACCGTGCCGCTTCGGCGGGAAGCTTTGGAAAGACGCGAAGACATGCTGGAGGAATTCGACGCGAACGTTATCAAGCTTGAACAGCTGTTAGCCGAATGCGACGAGAAAGCGCTCGCCGAGGAATGGACCTTGCGGAACGGCGACCATATCATTCTGCGCCAACCGCGGGCGGGCGCGCTTCGCACCTTCGGTTTAAGCCATATGGTTCACCATCGGGCTCAGCTCGGTGTATATTTACGGCTGCTTGATATTCCGGTACCGGGCATCTACGGTCCCTCAGCCGATGAGGAAGGCAAGTGAACGAAAAGCGCCGAAAAGTCGCAGGGTACTTGTAAGAGACAAGAACATATACACATACGAAGTCGCGGAAATCGCGGCTTTTTTTTGTCAGCCGATATGGATTGAAAATGATAATCCTAACCGAGTAGATGATACTCTAATTCCAATCGACCTCGGCAGTCTAGCATGAAGATAACGCGTTGTTTTATTAAACCCATTATTATGGTAACTGGGCGTTTCCAAGTGTAATAATTGTGTTATTCAAAAGAGCAATCTGTAAGAAATCCATGCATTATTAATTTGCTATGATCGAGAATAGTAGTTGTCGACAAGTCAAATTCATTTTGGAGGGATGGACATGAACCAAAACAATGCAACAAACCCAATTGCAACGCAAGTAGGTGAATGCGAGATTGTGATCACCCGCATATTTGATGCTCCACGCGATCTTGTGTTTGATGCTTGGACGAGGGAGGAGCACTTGTCGAAGTGGTGGGGGCCTCAAGGTTTTACGATGACTACTCAGCAGTTTGATATGAAGCAGGGCGGCACATGGGAGTTTATAAATTAGATTTAATCACGATGTAAAAACTGCTGTTAGCGGCTTTTTGTTTAATTGAGACAAAAGCTTTTTTCGATTGAATCTGAATGTTGAAGGAGTGTACGCATGAAGACATTAGGGTCGATGAATGTAGATGTTATAACGTTGTTTGTGGAGGATTTGCAAAGGGTGAGAGCGTTCTATCAAGAAGTATTTCGATTTTCCGCCATATATGAAGACGATGTGTCTGCAGTATTTGATTTCGGAAATATGAGCATTAACCTTCTGGATATTTCCGAGGCATACGGTCTGATCCATCCTGGAACAGTTGCAAGCCGAGAATCCGGATCTCGCTTCCAGTTTACCATTAGGGTGGAAGATGTGGATGCAGTATGTAATGAATTGAGTAAACAAGGCGTTACTCTACTTAATGGTCCAGTGGACCGACCATGGGGGGTACGCACTGCTGCCTTCACAGATCCGGCAGGACATGTCTGGGAGATAGCGCAGCAATTGATATAGATTTCAGTCTTCAGGCGGAGGTCAACGATAATGAGGTCCTTATAATAAGGAATGGAAAGGAGAGACATACCCATAATCAAGGCGGACATCTTTTTAAGACAAATTGGAGGTTGAAAAGATTGAATAGGCACGACAACAGCACCAATGCACCAAGCCTTCTTCGCAATCGGTTCCTGCAGACGATTTTATTATCAAGCGTACTTCTGCAGATCGGCATCTGGGTACGTAATTTCGCGATCCTCCTGTATGTTGCGGATAGAACAAATAACGATCCATACGCCATTTCGCTTATCAGCGTAGCAGAATTCGCACCTATTTTTGTTTTTTCGTTCATCGGAGGTACATTTGCGGACCGCTGGAGGCCAAAGCGAACGATGATCTGGTGCGATTTATTATCCGCGGTTTCGGTATTCGTAGTGCTTCTGACCATACATTACGGTTCTTGGCAATCCGTCTACCTTGTCGCATTCATCTCGGCTATTCTTTCGCAGTTCTCGCAACCTTCAAGTATGCGGTTATTTAAGTATCATGTGTCTGAAGAACAACTGCAGCAAGGGATGGCTTTATTTCAATCGCTGATGGCCATCTTCATGGTGCTTGGCCCTATGCTTGGCACCTTCGTTTACAGCACGTTTGGCCTTGAAACATCAATCGCTGTGATGGGCGTGGTCTTTCTGCTTTCCGCACTCGTCCTGATTCGCCTTCCTGAGGATAATATGAAATCTCAAACGGCCGCAGTCAAAGGGCAATTCCGTAAAGATTTCGTGGAAGGCTTCCGCTATGTTTGGCAAAGCCAAGTGCTGCGCATGCTCGGACTCGCGTTCATTCTCGCAGGACTTGCTGTTGGCGTAGCCCAAGCTCTCAACCTGTTTATCGTAACGGAGCGGCTGGGTAGGAGCGAGGAGTTCCTGCAGTATCTGCTGATGGTGAATGGCGTAGCCATGCTGATCGGCGGGGGGATCGTTGCCGTCTTTGCGAAGCGGGTTCCGCCGCAGGTTCTTCTTGCAATAGGCATGCTGGCAGGCGCGGTCTGCACAGCCATTGTCGGTTATTCGACGAGCGTTACGGTCACGCTGACCGTTCAATTTCTGAATGGGCTTGTCTTCCCTTGCATTCATATCGGAATCAGCACCATGATCCTGAAATGGTCACATGCTTCCATTGTCGGTCGGGTGAATGGGGTTCTGAATCCGATGTTCGTAGGCATGATGGTCATTTCTATGTCTTTTGCTGGTGCGTTAAAGGATGCCTTTTCGCTGAGTACGATATATGGCGGGGCCGGATTACTATTTCTTCTTGGTGCACTGGTCATGGTGCCAATCATGAACCAAAAAGCGCCGGATAACGTACTTACTGCACAAGAGATATAATCTCGCGATATTTATAAGGTTTGATGCAAAAGAGCCGGCTATGAAAAATGAGTCGGTTCTTCTTCATTTCCCGGTGGTTAACTTCCAGCACAAGCTGCTCATGAAGCTACGGGCAGTATGGCGTGACTCGGAATCTATCCATCGGACTAAAATGATTCCTGTCTGAACCTTCTTGTTATTTCCTTCGCCTATAAAGTGTAGAAACAACAATGCATCGTCCTGTCCAAATTGATAACGGGGCCCGGACGTGTGTTTTGTTTCATCAGATAAAGGAGGAAATAATCATGAAAAAAACAACCATCGTATATCTAAGTGCAGCGTCATTAATCGGAGGAACTTTGTCGTCGCACGCCGTTCATGCGGCTTCCCAAGCGGAAGCAGGGCAAAGCGTAGTAAGCTCCGGATTCAAGCTGAATCCGGCTATTATAAAGGAATACGGGGGAGCCGTATTTGAACTGGAATCTTTAACAGCTACTCCGCAATTCATGGAATATGTCATTTCACGGAATGTCCCTGAACATATGGATCCGGAAATGGACCGCAATATTATGCTTATGAACTATGTCGTCATGGACAGCAACGGATGGATTTACGACCGTATTCAGGCGGAAGACAAAATGCGCGAAAAGCCGGACGGCACGTTTGACCGTTATTATAAAGAGGGACTGGGCACTTTAAAGGGCAAACCGAAAGAACTTATCATCAAGCCCTATGTAGGAGGCAATTATGATGATAAAGGTACAAAATTAGCGAAAAAAGCCACCGTAACGGCGAAGCTATCGGATACCTATCCGGTTAAGCTGGATCAGGGCAAGATCGGAACCATGACCGTAACGGGTGTGAAATTCGAAAAGAACCGGACCGTGCTAACGTTGTCGATCGAAGGGGAGACGGCATCCATTCAAAACGTTGGAACTTGGCTCGGGGAAAATGGAAAGGCCCTGGATTTAACTCGTAAGGAATTGATCGGCTTAAAAGACGGTGTCTACCGCTACGAACTTGAATTCCCGGCGGTTGATCGAAATGCGCCCCTTCAGGTGATGACCAAGCGAATGACGCCTGTTACGTTTTTGAAAGAGTTGGAGATGAGGATTAAGCTCCAGTAAAAGCCAACCATATGCAGGAAGTAGAAACGGCCATCAGTGCCGTTTCTGTTTTTTTACATAAATAATGAACCGAACCTCCATTCTGTTCGCCTTTATAGTATAGTACTTTTGGGAGTTGACAGGATGGAAAGCGAAGAACGATTGTTTGAGTTGTGCCGGAAAGGCAATAAAGATGCTTTTTTTAAGCTGGTGGAACCTCTGCTGAGCCGAGTATACAGTACGTCCGCGGCTATTTTGCGCTCCACTCATTTGGCTGAGGATGCGGTACAGAACACGCTGATCGAAGCTTATCAAGCTATTATCAAAGGGGAAAAAATAAGGAATTTCAAATCCTGGTTCAATCATTTGGCGGCCTGCCGTGCATTGGATCTGGTCAGACAAAGGTCACGGCACGCTAATGTTTCGGGAAATATCGACAGTTGGAGCTTCCGGACGAGCATGAATCACCGCTCGAAGCCGTACTGAAAAAATCTTTAATTCAATTTGCCAAGGAGCTACCGCTTTGTTATCAGCAGCCGGAGGAGGACATGGTGGTGACGAAGACCCGGCAGCGAAGCGGCAGAAGAAGGTATACAATAGCTGCAGCCTGCATGGTGGTATTGTCCTTATCTCTGGGTTTTGCCGTGCAGAAGTCTCCGGCTTTTGCGGCTATGGTCAAAGGGATTCCCGGCTTCTCCATCGTTTCGGATTGGCTGGACACGCTGCGCGAACATGATGGCGTTGAGAACGCCCAATCCCATGCCTACAGTCCGTTTGAACCTGTCGTGAAACAGTTTGATGGGGTGACAGTCAGCATCAGCGATGTATATTTGACGAGCGATAAGCTGTCATATAAAGTGTTCATTAAATCCGACCGTTTGAAACAACATGTCTTTAAAAGACAGGACGGCAGTTTAGATCTTAACAGGGAAGCACCGGCCTATTCCGTAAATATTCCTGAAATTGCTGATGGAGGAAGCAGCGCTGGCGTTGTGATCGAATCAAGCGATGATGCAAAGGAGCCGATACTGGTCATCAGCCGGATTGGTGAAGTAAATCCAGAGGATGTCAACATATTTTTAAACCAAAACCCTAAAGAATTGCAATTTGAAATCAGTATTCGCCCCTACGTTGATGAAGACGACAAACAAACAACAGATACACTCAAGATGAGTGTTCCTTTTCATCATACGGACTGGCTAGAGGATCGTATCATACCGCTTCATCAGACTGTCAAGGTGGCGGGGGACCCGGATTTGCGGGAAATGACGCTGGAGCATATAAAAATTACACCGACCAATACCGATCTCGATATCAAACTGGCGGATGGAGCGGATTATTATTTGCTATTCGGCCATTCTGGAGCCGTCCCATATGTAACGGATGATAAGGGGAAGAAGTACCAATTGCATACGGACACTCCTCAGAACATGGTGGATGTTCCCGGCATGAAACGGATGAACGGCAACAAGCTTATGTTTACCGGCTCCCCTTACTTCGATGAGTCGGTGAAGTCTCTTACGCTGCACTTGGATCAAGTGTTACTGACAGAAAAGAGCCCGGGCGGATCGTTTACCCTTTCACTAGACGAAACATATCCAAAGAAAGTCCGCTTTAAAGACCAGGAGTTAACGATAACCGGGGCAAGTTACAAGAATGACTATTTGCGATTAAAAATTAAAAAGGAAAGTACCGATCATAACAAGCGTTTGGGGATTTTGTTTGCAATGCACCCCGAAGCCAAAGTGAGTTTAAATCCCGAATTACAGGAGCATTTCGATAAAGGCATCGGGATAGATTCAGGGGAAGCACGAGTGAGAAGCGAACAGGACGATTACTATGAAGTACGAGTTTTCGCTCCTAAGCTGGAAACCTATGAAATTGTAATGTTCCGGGAAGCTGCCCCGGTCCGGATAAACCAAGACATTACAATTCCTATCCGTTCACTACGATGACCGAGTGGCAATCATGCAGTCACGGATGACGCATTATGATCCAAGGTGCGCCGAAGTCTGCGTTATGTACAACCGAACGGCGCAACGCCTTCTACAGGGCGAAAATTTAAGAGCAGCCATCATGGCCGAGGTGGTGGGAAGCGAATACGAAGGCATCATTGAAGCACAGCCGGATTGCCCGGCAAGCGGTTTTGTGGTGCATACCTTCCGGTGGGTACTACATATTTTGCTCCAAACATCAGATTTTGCAGGCGTCGTACAGAAGGCGGCAAATCTAGGGGAAGATTCCGATACGATCGGCGCCATCGCGGGTGGGTTGGCAGGTATCTACTACGGATATGAGGGCATTCCTGCCCGATATGCGGAAGCGATCCTCATCCAAGAGAGACTCGATCGGATAATTTCGCAGCTGTATGCACTGAAAACTTCATAGAGTTGTTTGTCACCCTGCAGAAATTGAACAGGATTTGCCGGATGTCTGATATCATTCCCTGCTATTCTAAGGATGAAGGGAGGTCGTTGGATGAATGTGCTCGAAAAATTAAATGAAGCATTAGACTACATCGATCAGAATCTCGAGAATGAGATTGATGAACAAGAGATAGCTAAACGTGCTTACTGTTCGGTTTTTCATTTCAAAAGAATGTTCTCATACCTGGCAGGTATTCCTCTTCAAGAATATATTCGCCGCAGACGTCTTACGCTCGCAGCATTTGATTTGCAGGACAGAACAGTCAAAGTGATCGATATTGCCATTAAGTACGGTTACAATTCTCCAGACGCATTTACTCGCGCTTTTCAAGGATTACATGGAATTACACCAACAGAGGCAAGAAATACCAGCCATTCACTACAAGCTTATCCTCCAATGACCTTTCGATTATCAATAGGAGGTAGTGAGCCCATGAGGTTTAGAATTGAGCAAAAGGACGCATTTCAAGTGGTTGGGATAAGTAATAGAGTTACACCAGTAGATTCTGGAGAACATCCTGGTGTGGCACAGGTCTGGGGATCAACAGACAAGGAAACGTACAACTTATTGAAAGCACTTAACAATTTAGAACCATATGGAATTTTGCATGTGAATGTTGGAGATGCAATACGACTGAAGCAAGATTTTGATTATTACATGGGAGTTGCTTCAACAGAACCCTGTCCAGAATACTTCTCTAAATTATCTGTACCAGCTATGACATGGGTCGTATTTGAAGTTATGGTCCCGTGGGGGAAGGAGAAATGGCACCGTATTTATGGAGAATGGTTTCCTTCCTCAGGGTATGAACAAGTTGAAGGGCCAGTGATACAAGTAGGTCCTGATATCGAAGTAGGTATAGGAAAACAGGTGTTTACAGAAGAAAAAAAAGTCGAGTTATGGGTTCCTGTAATTAAAGTCCGGTAGAAAACACTCCATATATGGACAAGAAGCTATATTGTCAGTGCCATATCCAATCGACCTGTTCAGAAGGAGCACATTCTGATCGCAGTGAAAATTGTAGACGCTGCCAAAGCGGGCAATCAGGCAGATGTGACCAAGTTAGAGGCAGATTGGCATAGAAACGCCGACGATATCGCCAAATTTTTAAGCGCAGCGAATCCGAACTGGCAGTTTAAAACGCTGCAAGATATGCTGTATACGCATCTTCAGTTGATTACGGAAATCGTCGTTAGCTGTATCAAAGGAGATTGGAAAGCGGATATTGCAGCAACTGACAAAAACGAGATCCATATGATTCATTTAGCGGATATTCTGACGGAAGGCATTGTCAAACAATTTCTTGAAAAATTTTTGATGCGGCGCTTAAGAAGCAGATATCGTTGGAACAATCATTGGACTCAGACTCAAAACAGCACCTTGTTTTCCATAGGTGCTGTTTTGTTTACGCATTGATTCAAATAAGAAAATAGTGTATTTTAAAGGAATGATAAACCTTTATTACCAGATAAGTGTAATTTGAATAAACAGCAAGTTAGGTCTTGAGTGATACTGGCCTCTATTTTGGGAAAGGGGGGACTTTAGAATGTTCCTACTCAGTATCATTTTGTATGTGATCGTCGTTTCGTCCGGGTACTTATGGATCAAAAAAAAGCTGAAGATATCCTACGATTCAGATGGGCTGCTGTATAAGCATATTAATCGATTTCATCTAATTGGGGAGTCCATCATTGTAGTTGTTTTTCTAATCGGCCTTTTCTACATGAGGTTTGTTATGGAATGGAGATTATCGGCTTATCAGGACGTTATTCTTGTAATAGCTATTCTACATGCATTCAGATCCGTTGTTGAAAGACGCCTCAATAAGGATTCCAAACAATACCTCCTCAGTGCATATACAAGTGTATGCGGTCTGCTCCTCTTCCTGGGTGTTGAGCTATTTGTGTGATAACATAAGAAAAACGGAAATTCTATAAGAAACTTTTCATCTAAAACAAACCATAACAGAGCAGTTTAAGCTTTTTATAGTCACCCGAAAGGGTGGCGATGGGAAGCTTTTTTTATCGACTTCATGGGGAGAAGAGTGGGGGTCTTTATTCTCATAACTTTGAAAAAGGAGTCCGTAATGTTCCTGTCGGAGAACAAGAACATCTACGCATACAAAGTCGCGGAAATCGCGGCTTTTTTTGTGAGGAGGGAGGAGAATGAAGTTTAGTCCTTACCCGTGAGTGCTATAGGAATAACCGACTGGATTTTATACATGGCACGTTCCTCGGTTGAACCTTTCGCTTACTAATCCGTCGGCGAAATTGTGATACAAAGAATGCAGGATCCTTGGTGTTCCGGGGAGCGATTCGCTCTGTCAAATATAATTCCAAAAGTTGATTCAGTTCGATTGGAAGCGGGATGTACCTTCATTTGCCTCCTTTACCCAGTACCCCAATATGAGAACCTTCCCTGTCGTAATCTGGTATGTTCAATCTTACGATCTCGCTTACCCGCAGTCCCGCATATACCATCAATTCAACGATTGTAACATCCCTGATCAAATGTCTTCCTTTGATGAGTTCCAGCGAGGCATCCATGAACTGTTTTTGAAGATAGGTGGACTGTCTTTTTCTCGACCTTTGCTTTTTCAATATCCATAGCGGGATTATGATCCGTAACTCTAAATCGAACCATCACTTTATAGAACAAGCGGATTGCTGATTGGCTGCGATTACGGTAGCGTGCGCCAGCACCACTTTCTCTGACCTGGGTTAGATAGTTCATCACATCAATTTCCGTAACATCACCAACAGTTTTGTTATCCAAACTCAAAAGGAAATGCTTCAAATCGTGAAGATTACCATTTTGAGTATCTTTAGAGTATTCGCGATCCTTCAAGTAGGAAATAAACAACTTGACCTGCGATCATATCGATCAAATATTTCGGTATAACTAATGCAATTTTATTATAGCAAAAATGGGTTTCGTCGCAAAACGGAGAAGAGGTTAAACATGACACTCTTACGCGTCATTTAGCAGGTCGTCATATGACAACGAAGAAGTCGGATAAACGGTAGATCGCACGGATGGAAAGAGGTAGAATATCGTCACCGAAGAAGCATTAAGGAGAGAAGCATATTGATTTGGAAAATTGTAAAATGGATGCTGTCCATCATGGTTTTTGTTATTATAGGAGGGCTTCTGCTAGTAAATCTAACTCCCGTTCCATTTATCCATTGGCTTCGCAGCCAGCCGGAGGCAGAGCCCGCTGCACCTTCGAATTGGGCAGAACTTCAGCAGGTGGTAGAGGTTCATAAAGACCTCCCGTATCCTTCGACATTCAAATCCAACGAAATGGACATATACCTGCCCAAAGATCATGCCGGCAAACTGCCGACGATTATATGGGTTCACGGCGGCGCATTTGTGTCAGGGGATAAATCGGGTACCGCCTACTGGTGTACGATGATGGCCAGCAAAGGCTATGCGGTCGTCAGCATGAATTACGAGGTGGCTCCTGAGGCACGATACCCGGCACCAGTCCTTCAAATGACGGAGGTCTATCAGCATCTGAAGAAACTTAAGAGTTACCCGTCCTTGGATTTGGATCGCCTTATTGTCGGCGGAGACTCAGCTGGCGCCCAAATTGCATCCCAATTCATCGCAATTCAGACCAATGCCGACCTCGCGAAGCGAACAGGAATTTCACAAGTGGCTCCGGAGGATTCCATACAAGCGGCGCTGCTATATTGCGGTCCGTATAACGTCAAACAGCTGGCCAGCGTAACCGGCAGATTGGAGAAGTTTTTTCTGAATCAGCTGGGGTGGGCCTATATGGGAACACGGAATTGGAAAGATGGGACCGAAGCGGAAGATGCTTCAACAACAAACCATGTAACGAGTGATTTTCCGCCAACCTTTATTGCAGACGGCAACACCGGTTCATTTGAAAAACACGGTAAGGAATTGGAAGCACGACTTCAAGAAGCGAACGTACCCGTGAAGTCATTGTTTTACCCGCTGTCTCATGGCGTAGTGCAGCACGAATATCAATTTCAGCTTAACACCCTAGAGGCCATGGAGTGCTTTGATATGACGTTATCCTTTCTAGAGGAGCAATTGTAAAGGCTGGGATCAACAGTGACAAAGACTGGTGCTTCAACACTTGACGGGAGAAGTAGTAAGATGGGGATAGCTCAACACCAGGGAGAGGAGTCTCATTATGTACAGCCATATCAAGGCAATTCCTTGGAATTCGATTCGCGTCAAGCTCGTGCTTGGCCTTTTGGGCGTGTCAATCCCTTTAATCGCCTTACTGATCTATATGAGTTATTACAGTGTCAACGTCATTCATAACCAGGTAGCGGTCTCCAATAAAAATATGATCTCCATCCAAATGAGGCAGATCGATAACCAGCTCTCGGAGATCGAGCGGCATCTGGTGAATCTGTCCAGATCGGAAGTCAGTGTGCTTACGTTGAAAGATGCTGTGCCGGACAATGCGTATATGATGGCCAAAAGCGATGTTTCCCGGAAACTGTCCTCTGATCTTTCGGTTTACCCTTACATCGACGGGCTATTCGTATATTCTTTGCCGCGGCAAGATTTTGTGGAAGCCTACAAAGGGTCCATGACCTATAACGGATTATTAAAAATGCGAGATTACCTTCAGCAGAGCAGTACGAGCCAAAACCGCTTCTACGGAATGGAGGCGTACTGGCAGCTGCAAGAGATTGAAGGGACCTATTATGCGATCAAAGTGCTCAGGGATGACCATATCAGTATTGGATCCTGGGTATCCCTCAAGACATTGATGTCGCCGATGTCCGTACTGAACACGGGTGAAACCGGGGCTATGCTGTTCGTTGACGGCCATGGAAAGCGGCTCTATAGCACGAAGCCCTTGGAGGATGAAGCGTTGGATTTCACACATGGTTTCAACAGCTATTACATGTCAGGTAAGGACAAAGACTATCTCGTCGTGGGGGAGACTTCAAATAAAGCGGACCTCAGCATGGTCGCCGTCATTCCGGACAAGTTGACCCTCGAAAATCTACCATATCTCAAAAAGACGGCTGCCATCCTCTCCGCATTCGCTATTCTGCTGCTGCCGGTAAGCTTGTGGTTCCTGCGAAAGGTGCTGCTCCGGCCGCTGCAGAAGATCGTTCAATTGATGCGGAGAATCGGGGAAGGGAACTTCAATTTACGAATCGAGAAGATTCCGTCCGCTCCCGAGGAGTTTCAGCTGGTATACCGTACCTTTGATCACATGGTGTCGCAAATTGAAAAGCTTAAGATCGACATCTATGAAGAGCAATTGAGCAAGCAGCGGGCGGAGCTGAAGCAGCTTCAACTCCAGATCAACCCGCATTTTTTCATGAATTCCCTAAATATTTTGTACCATCTGGCACAGGTGAAGCGATACGAATTGATCCAGGAGATGACGCTGTGTCTGGTTCAATATTTCAGGTATATGTTCCAGAGCAATAACCAGGCTTTGGTTCTATTAAAGGATGAGCTGCAGCATACGAGAAATTATTTGCGGATTCAGCAGCTGCGGCTTCCCTATCAATTCGAAAGCGAAATTCATGTTCCGGATTATCTGCTGGAAACCCCTGTTCCTCCACTGATGCTTCAGACGATTGTAGAAAATACGATCAAGCATGCCGTAAGGGCAGATGTACGGACGATGCTGGTCATTGAAGCGGTCCTCGACGATCTGGCGGAAGAGCCGATCGTTTGCTTGACCGTTCGAGATACCGGAGAAGGATTTTCGGAAGAGGTATTGGAGGCGATCCGCTGCGGCGGACAAGAGGCAGACGCCGGGAGAGAGCATATAGGCTTGTGGAATGTACGGGAACGGCTGCGCCTGCAGTACGGGAATCGGGCGACGATGGATTGCTATAACGACGATCCCCACGGGGCGGTCGTCGAGCTGGTCATACCGTTAAGCCCTGGACAGGATGGGAAGGAGCTGAGCACCTATGCGTCATTTACTGATCGTGGATGATGAAGCGATTGCTGTAGAGGGGTTGAAAAAGGGTGTAGAATGGGCGCAACTGGGTTTTTCCACGATTTTCACTGCGCATAGCGCCGGCCAGGCAATGGAAATCATCCGGCGGGAGCATGTGGATCTTCTGTTATGCGATATTGAAATGCCTCAAGGGTCCGGCTTGGAGCTATTAGAATGGGTACGGGGATATAATCCGGATATCGTTGCGATTTTCCTTACCTGTCATGCCGACTTTCAATATGCCAAGCAGGCCATTCAGTTGGGCAGCTTTGATTATTTACTGAAGCCCGTCCCATTTGCCGATCTTGAATCCGTTGTACGGAAAGCGATCAAGAAACTCGAGCAGAAGCGTAAGCAATCCGAATTTAGTCAGTACGGGAAGTATTGGATGCAGCATCAGCCCCTGCTGGTCGAACGATTTTGGCTTGATATCCTGAATCAGTCGATCCCGAGCGGCTCCGCTGCCATTAAAAAAGAGGCAGAGGATCGGAATATTCCGTATTCGGAGGATATGATCTTTACCCCCATACTGATTCAGATTCGGCGATGGTATAAGGAAGTCACGCTGCGGGATGAGAAAATTATTGAATACGCGATACGCAAATCTGCTGAGGAGCTCATCCAGGAGCGGTCCGAGCATGGCATGCTGGTGCCGGTGGAGAAAGGACGATGGCTCGCCTTGATCAACAGGGATTCGACATCGGCGGATGATGAGACCAGCAAGGGCAGGTGCGAAACGTACATCGAAGCTTGCAGGAAATACTTCTATGCAGGGGTTTCCTGTTATATCGGGGAGTCGGCTCATGGCCATGACGTTGCCTCGATGTATATCCAATTGGATCGGATGAACGAAAGCAACGTCGCTTACGATCATCATGTCTTTATGTTAAAGGACGAGAAGCCGTCATATGCCTACCAGCAAATTCTTCCCGATATGAGCATGTGGGCGGTCCTCTTAAAAGAGGGGGCGAGCGGACAGGTGCTGAAGGAAGCGGAAGCCTACATCAGTGCTCAGGTCGAAGGTAACCAGCTCACATCGGATTTACTGAATCAATTCATTCAGGATTTTCAGCAAATGCTCTATTATGTCCTCCAGCTGAAGGGCATCCAGGCGCATCAGCTTCTGAGGGACAGTCGTTCCCTGGAGTTATATGCCAGGTCAGCGCGCTCATCTACGGATTCGTTGGCCTGGATCCGTCATATCGTAGAAAGGGCGATGGATTTTGCATTATCGGTGGAGCATTCGCCGAGCGTAGTAGAGAGAGTAAAAGTTTATATCCGCGAGCATTTATCCGAGGATTTGTCGAGGGAGGATATCGCGAGCCATGTGTTTTTAAATCCTGATTATTTGACCCGAATCTTCAAGAAAGGGACCGGCATGTCCATCTCGGACTACTTACTCCAGCAGCGATTGAGTATGGCTGCCGGGCTGCTCGCGAATACCGAGCTGTCCGTCAGTTCGATTGCGACCCGGATCGGTTATGCCAACTTCTCTCACTTTTCCCGCATGTTCAAAAAATATATGGATAAAAGTCCATTGGAGTACCGACAGGAGCATTCCGGCAGCGTAAGCTCTAGGTGAAAGTCGGTAAAGTGACAGCGAAAAGTCGTTAAAAGAGCAGTGCATGAAGTCGTCCCCTTTTACAATAGAGCTAGAAACACATAAATGACAAAGGAGGGGGAACAGATGAAAAAATCATTAGTTGGACTATCCTCGATGCTCTTGAGTGCCGTCCTTATATTGTCGGCTTGCGGGGGCGGTAAGGCAACCGACAAAGGCAATGAGAAGGCCGGTGAACAAAAAGACCTCACGGAGCTGACGGTTGTGCTGCCGGTGGCAGGCTCCATTCCGAAGGATATGCAGCAGGTGGAGGAAGCCATCAACAAGATCACGGTCGAGAAAATCCAGGCCAAGGTCAAATTTGAGCATATTTCTGTCGGAGACTGGGAGCAGCAGACCAATCTGATGTTTGCAAGCGATGAGAAAATGGATCTTCTGTACTTATCCGGCTATAACTTCAGCAACATCGTAGCAAAAGGTCAGCTGAAACCGCTGGATAGCTTGCTTGAGCAGCATGGTCAGGGTATTGTCGACTCCTTGGGTAAGGAATATTTACAAGCAACGCGGATCGGTGGCGAGATATACGGGACGCCGACGGTGCGGGATTTGGCGGCGAGCTACGGGCTGACGATGAGCAAAGACTTGGTTGATAAATACAAGATTGACGTTGCCTCGATCAAGACGCTCGATGATGTGGAAGCCGTGCTGCGAAAGGTTAAGGAAGGGGAAGGGCCAACGATGACACCTCTGGTTACTGGTGCGGCAGGGCAGTCCTTCAGAGAAAATTATGTCAACTATGATAGCCTGAACGATACGATCGGTGTTCTTCCGAACTATGACAACGACCTTAAGGTTGTCAATTATTATGAAACGAAGGAATACGCCGACTTTGTCAAAAGAATTCGCGGGTGGTATCTCGACGGATTGATTCCACAGGATATGGCAACGACGCAGGCAACACGGTTTGATATGATCAAAGCCGGAAAGGCCTTTGCCTATATGGCTATGCAAAAACCGGGCTTTGCGGAGAGCGAGAAAAAGTTATCCGGGTTGGATCTGGTTACTGCGGAGCTCGTGCCTCCTGTAGGGACGACGAGCACGGTAACAGGCGCGATGTGGGGCATTCCGGTCAATTCCAAAACCCCTGAGAAAGCGATGGAATTTTTGAATCTGATGTACACCGACAAGGATATTGTGAACCTGTATGACTGGGGGATCGAAGGCACGCATTATGTGAAGGTGGACGGTTTCGACAATGTGGTCGATTATCCAGAGGGCATGGATTATAACTCGGTAGGCTATAAAATGCCACTGGGCTGGCTATTCGGCAATCAGTTTCTGTCCTATGTCATGAATGGCGACGATCCGGAAATTTGGACCAAGACGGATCAATTCAACAAGAGCTCCAAACGCTCGAAAGCCATGGGTTTCCTGTTTGACGCTTCTCCGGTGAAGACCGAGTACGCTGCCGTGAGCAATGTCATTACGCAATATAAAATGCCGCTGGAGACGGGTAGCGTAGACCCGGAACAGATTTTGCCAGAGTTCATTTCCAAATTGAAATCTGCCGGAATCGACAAGATTATTGCGGAGAAGCAGAAGCAATTGGATGAATGGGCTAAAACGAACGGTGTGAGGTAAAGCTCTCATACGAACGGTCACAAACATCGATAAATTAAAAGCATGAACAGCAGGCCTCTCAAGGGTTAATCCTTGGCGGTCTGCTTTTTTCACGTGCAGGAGAAGCGCTTCCGATGGAATTGGGATATTCCATTACAACTACCCGTGCCCTTGGTTCTACTATGGTGCCGGTGAAGTCGGGAAAGCACAAATGTGAAGTCGTCTAAGCGGTAGTGACCCGGCGGCTTGAACTTTAAAATGAAGATATAGATTCGGCTATTAGGCCGCAAAGGGGGGGAAGTGCGGTGACGAGTACAACACGCCGTAAGGGACGGAGATCCCTTCGGAAGTATATTCCGCTATACATCATGATGTTGCCGGGTCTGATCTACCTGCTCATCAACAATTATTTGCCGCTGTTCGGTCTTAGCATCGCTTTTAAGGACGTGAACTACAGCAAAGGGATATGGGACAGTGACTGGATCGGCTTCAAAAACTTTGAGTACCTGTTCAAAACGGATGATGCGTTCATCATTACGAGAAACACGATTCTATATAATGCCGCGTTTATTGTGCTCGGGTTGATCGTTTCGGTCGGTATCGCGATTTTGCTGAACGAGATCCGCAACAAAGTAGCGTCACGCTTTTATCAAAGCGTCATCATTCTGCCGTTTCTCATCTCCATCATTATCGTCAGCTACCTGGTTTACGCCATGTTCAGCGTGAATACGGGAATGGTGAACAAGACGCTGCTTCCGGCACTTGGGCTTGATCCAATCTCATGGTATACCGAGCCAAAATATTGGCCTTTCATTCTGACTTTTGTCCATATTTGGAAGGCAGCGGGGTATTCCTGCATCGTGTATCTGGCGGCCATCATTGGCATTGATCCGGAATACTATGAGGCAGCGAAGCTGGACGGGGCCTCCAAATGGATGCAGATCCGCAAGATCACGCTGCCGATGATTACGCCGGTGATCACTATTTTGACACTGCTCGGCATCGGACGCATCTTTTATTCCGATTTTGGATTGTTCTACCAGGTGCCAATGGATTCCGGCGCTCTATTCTCGACCACCAACGTCATCGACACCTACGTATTCCGCGGGTTGATGCAGCTCGGTGATATCGGCATGTCCTCCGCGGCGGGATTCTATCAGTCGCTGGTCGGCTTCGTTCTCGTGCTGGTATCCAATTATGTTGTGCGGAAAATCGATAAAGACAATGCTTTGTTCTAAGGAGCGATCCATATGAAAAACGAATCTCGAGGCCTGCAATGGGCTGCACACATCATCATGATTGTTTTTTCCCTGGCGTGCATTCTTCCGCTCATCCTGCTGTTTATCTCATCGATCACGGATGACCACACGATTGCAATGGAGGGCTACTCGTTCTTTCCCTCCAAGTTTAGCCTGGGCGCTTATGAATATTTATGGAGAGAATCGGCGCAGATCCTTCACGCATACGGGATTACCATCCTGATCACGGTGATCGGTACGAGCGCCAGCCTTGTCATGACTTCACTGCTGGCGTATCCGCTCTCCCGAAAGGATCTTCCCGGCGGCGTTGTACTGTCGTTCATTGTATTCTTCACGCTGCTGTTTAACGGGGGATTGGTTCCAACCTATCTGGTCTATACCCAGCTGTTCGATTTGAAAAACACGCTATTTGCCCTGTTGATCCCTTGGCTGCTCATGAATGGCTTCAATGTGCTGCTGATGCGGACGTTCTTCGCCACCACGATTCCTTCGGCGGTACTGGAATCGGCCAGCATGGACGGAGCCGGTGAGTTCAGGATGTATTACAAGATCATTCTGCCGCTGTCGCTTCCGATTATGGCCACGGTCGGCATGTTTCAGGGGCTGGCATACTGGAACGATTGGAATAACGGATTAGTGTTCGTAACGGATCCGGAGTTGTTCAGCCTCCAGAATCTTCTCAACCGGATCATGAGCGACATTCAGTATTTGACCCGCAACAGCAGCATGAATTCAGGGAATGCATTGGAGCAGCTGCCGAGCGAGACTTTCCGGATGGCGGTGGCCGTCATCGGCGTGGTGCCGATCCTCGTTGCCTATCCGTTCTTCCAGAAATACTTTGTCAAAGGCATGACCATAGGTGCGGTAAAGGGCTAAACCTGACCGTATAAAAACAGGATGATCAAGAACAGGAGTGAAGCAGATATGATAGGCATTTGGCATTGTATTACCGACAAGCCGCGAATGAAAATACAGTTTAAAATCAGCAAAAAAGCTGCCTACACCCTCGATGCTGTAATGGAGCCCCTTCCGGTTCCGCTCTCATTCCCGACGGTTACGGTGCAGGGCAACCGAATACGGGGATTGGGCAAGGTGTTTTGGAAGCCGGATGAGGATCTTTCAGTAGAGCTGGCGTTCGATGAGGATTCTTTCACAGGTGAGCTCCGCATCCCATCCTTCGGGAGCTTCCCGCTTCGGGGCACCAAGGGGCGGGGGCCCTATCTCGCACAATCCTTGATGGAGGAAGCAGCAGCGTACCGAAAGAGCGGGGTTCGGGAACGCACGGATGAAGAGATCGCAGAGTCTGTTGAAGCTTTGCTCGCAGACATGTCGCTGGAGGAAAAGGTCGGTCAAATGTGTCAATGCCAGGCCTCCAATTTCTCCTTCGGGAATGCAGTGGAATCCGACCCGCCGGAGAAGCTGATTGCCGAGGGCAGAGCAGGGTCGGTGCTCGGAGCCTTCGACATTACAAGAGTATTCGAATTGCAGAGAATAGCGGTGGAGCAATCGCCGCACGGCATTCCGCTGCTGTTTCACGCGGACGTGATCCACGGCTCGCAGACCGTTTTCCCGATACCGCTGGCATGGTCCTGCAGCTGGGATATGGAAGCAATACAAGAAGCGTGCGCGATCGCCGCTAAGGAGGCCAGCGCTTCCGGCACAATATTCAACCACGGCCCGATGGTCGACATTACCCGTGACGCCCGCTGGGGCAGGGTGTCGGAAGGAGCGGGCGAGGATCCGTATTTAGGGGCCTTAATTGCCAAAGCTCAAGTTGCAGGCTACCAAGGAGAGTCCCTGTACAGTGAAGAGACGCTAGTTGCCTGCTTGAAGCATTTCATTGCTTACGGCGCCGCGGAAGCCGGCAGAGATTACAACAGTGTGGATATCTCGGAGGGCACTTTGCGCAACGTATACCTTCCGCCGTTTAAGGCTGCCCTGGAAGCGGGAGCCGGCTCGGTGATGAATGCCTTTAATATTTATCAGGGGGTCCCGGTTGCGGCCAATACGTTCTTACTGAAAAAGCTGCTGCGGGAGGAGCTAGGATTTGACGGGATCCTGATCTCGGATTACGGCTCGGTGGACGAGATTCGGGTTCACGGCCACGCGAAGGACACAAAGGAGGCTGCGCAAAAAGCCGTTCATGCCACAATGGATATTGAGATGGTGACTCGCGCTTTCGATCATCTGCCTGCGCTTGTCCGGGAGGGTAAGGTGACCGAGCCGCAGATCGATGATGCCGTTCGCCGCATTTTATATTTGAAGTACAAAACCGGCATAATGGACGACCCGTTTCGATATATTCGCCCAGAGAAAGAAATCGAATATCACTTTAACGCAGCGCATCTTCAGGCAAGCCGGGAGCTGGCCCAGAACTCGATTGTTCTGCTCAAAAATAATGGCGTGCTTCCGCTCATAAAGGAAGCCGGCAAGATCGCGCTGATTGGTCCGTTCGCCGATAGCAAGGACCTGCTAGGACCATGGCAGTTCTCCCGATATGGTCATGAAACCGTAACCCTGTATGAAGGAATGCTGGGGAAAGGCATCCCTGCGGAGCGCCTCCTGTACGCTCAGGGAAGTGGAGCATATGAATCGATTGACGGCGGAATCGAGGCTGCGGTCATGCAGGCCCGCAAGGCGGACTTCGTCGTTCTGGCGCTAGGTGAGAGCAGCGATATGTCGGGTGAAGCGGCTTCCCGTATGGATATCGTCATCCCCGAGGCGCAGCAGCGGCTGGCGGAAGCCGTGATCGCGGAAGGCAAACCGACGGTTCTTGTTCTGACGAACGGCCGTCCGCTGGTGTTGGACTGGTATGACCAGCATGTCGATGCCATTGTGGAGACCTGGTTCCTTGGCTCGCAGGCAGGTCACGCCATCGCCGATGTGTTGACCGGGGATTACAACCCGTCGGGCAAGCTGACGATGAGCTTCCCTGCCCGCATCGGACAGGTGCCGGTATATTATAACGGCTTTAACACCGGCAGACCGGTAACTGAAACGAATCAAAAGGATAAATTCATTTCCAAATACTTAGATGGCCCGAATGACCCGTTATATCCTTTTGGACATGGGCTGAGTTATACGAGTTTTGAGTACTCAGGGATCAGGCTGGACCGCTGCGAAATGACGGCGGACGATACGATCACGGTATCGGTAAAGGTGACGAATACGGGCGCTGTTTCCGGGGAGGAAGTCGTCCAGATGTACATTCAGGACTGCTGCGGGAGTATTGTGAGGCCGGTCAAGGAGCTGAGGGGCTTCCGGAAAGTATGGTTGGCACCGGGAGAGAGCCGGGAGATTACGTTTAAGATTAAAGGCGAGGAATTGACGTTCTGGTCGCCGGCATCCGGCTACACGGCTGAGCCCGGCAAATTCAAGGTGTATATCGGATCCAGTAGCCGGAATGTATGCGAAGGCATGGAGTTTGAATTGCTGGATCGATTGAATCATGCGGAGGAGGAATGGAAATGAGTGAGCAGCGGGATTTGAAAGCATTGATTTCGCAGATGACCTTGGAGGAGAAGGCGAGTCTTTGCTCCGGCCTGGACAATTGGCATACGAAAGGGGTGGAGCGGCTGGGGATTCCATCCGTCATGGTGACGGACGGACCGCACGGGCTGCGTAAGCAGCGGGCCTCGTCCGACCATCTGGGCTTGTTCGACAGCGTGCCTGCAACATGCTTCCCGTCGGCGGCGGGCGTAGCGAGCTCATGGAATCGTGACTTGATCTACCGGATGGGCGAAGCGCTGGGAATAGAATGCCAGGCGGAGAATGTAGCCGTACTGCTGGGGCCGGGAGCTAATATCAAGCGTTCCCCTTTATGCGGCCGCAACTTTGAGTATTTTTCGGAAGATCCTTATCTATCAACCGAGATGGCAACCCATCATATCCGGGGGGTGCAGAGTCAAGGGGTAGGAACCTCACTCAAGCATTTCGCGGCCAACAACCAGGAGCATCGGCGAATGACGTCGGACTCCGTGGTTGACGAACGGACGCTACGTGAAATTTACCTAGCCAGCTTTGAGGGCGCCGTCAAGCAAGCACAGCCATGGACCGTTATGTGCTCATACAACAAAGTGAACGGGGAATTCGCTTCCGAGAATGAAACCCTGCTGACCGATATTTTGAAAAATGAGTGGGGCCATGAAGGGTTTGTCATTTCGGACTGGGGTGCGGTCAATGAGCGGGCGAAGGCGCTCGCGGCAGGCATGGAGTTGGAGATGCCGTCAAGCCACGGCGAGGGGGATGCAAAAATTGTGGAGGCCGTCAGAAGCGGTCAGCTGCCCGAGGGTAAGCTGGACGCGGCGGTCGAGCGTCTGCTTACCGTGATCTTCAAAGCGGTGGATCAGCGGAAACCGGATGCGACCTTTGATCAGGCGGAGCATCATCGTTTGGCGCGTGAGGTAGCTCAAGAGAGCATGGTGCTGCTTAAAAATGAAGGCGGGATGCTGCCTTTGGCCCGAAGCGGCCGTATCGCCGTGATCGGCGCATTAGCTAAGGAGCCACGCTATCAGGGCAGCGGCAGCTCCAAGATTCGTCCGACACGGGTGGACGATATATTGGAGGAACTGGAGGCATCGTCCGGCGATGCGCAGATCCATTACGCGCCTGGCTATAAACTGAACGAAGAGGATAGCGACCAACAGCTGCTTCAGGAAGCGCTGGCCATCGCATCCGAGGCCACCGTTGCCGTTGTATTTGCCGGCTTGCCGAACCGCTATGAATCGGAAGGATTCGATCGGAAGCATCTGCGGTTCCCGCCGAATCAGATCGCTCTGATCGAAGCGGTAGCGAAAGTCCAGCCGAATCTGGCCGTGGTGCTCAGCAACGGCGCACCGGTGGAGATGCCGTGGCTTGGAGAATCCAAAGCGGTGCTGGAAGCGTATCTGGGCGGTCAGGCGATTGGCGGAGCGATCGCCGACATTCTGTTCGGTGACGCTAATCCTTCTGGGAAGCTGGCCGAGACGTTCCCGGTTGCGGTAAGCGACAATCCTTCGTATTTGTTTTTTCCCGGGGAAGGCGACCGGGTGGAATACCGCGAAGGCCTGTTTGTCGGGTATCGCTATTATGACACGAAAAAGCTGGATCCCCTGTTTCCATTCGGGCACGGGCTGAGCTATACCACATTCGAATACTCCAAACTAACGGTGAATAAGAAGCGGCTAAAGGATACGGAAAAGCTCACCGTTACCGTAAACGTAAAGAATACGGGTGCTCGACCAGGCAAGGAGATCGTGCAGCTCTATGTTCATGATATGGAGAGCAGCGTGATTCGGCCGGAACAGGAGCTGAAGGGCTTTGACAAGGTGGAATTGGCACCAGGGGAAGCGAAGACCATTATCTTCGAGCTGGATCACAGAAGCTTCGCCTATTATGACATCGAGCTGAAGGACTGGGTTGTCGAGAGCGGCGATTTTGAGATTCGAATCGGCAAGTCCTCCCGGGATATCGTGCTTACGGAGATTGTTGAGGTGGAGTCCACAACTGATCGGCAGATCGTATTCCATCGTAACTCCACCGTATCGGATTTGAAAATGGCCGCCAAAGGCGCGGCTTTTGTGGAGGATTTTATCGGAAAGCTCCCGTTTGCATCGGCGCTTGAGGACGGCTCCAATGGGGAAATGTTCAGGGCATTTCTGGATGCCATGCCGCTGCGCGGGCTGCTGTCATTCAGTGGGGGGAAAACAACAGAGAAGCAGCTGAGTGACCTCATTGACTACCTGAACAGCTGATTTACTATGACATGGTTCAAGCAGCTGATTCAAAAGTTTGACGGTGGAACGCGGTATAACCCGTAATATAACAAACAATGCAACACAGTTAACCGCAATGAAACATGAGGGGACGCGAGCCGCATTGAAGGAAGAATTCCCCATAACCTTAACCATTATACAAAGTGTTATTCACGTATCAAATCAGGGAGAGGAAGTGTCTATTCAATGAAACAAGAGCAATTCATGCCGTTGTATCCACAGCCGCGTCTTGTGAAATGGCTGGGTGGGGAGAAGAGCTGGTCAGCCAACGTTACGTATGACATTCAGGAACGAGCTGTCCCAGCCGTGGAGCAGGTGAGACTGAATACTCGAGTGGAGCAGGCGTTGGCAGGCTCTTCTCAGCATGGTGCTTCCACAGATTTGCCCATTCATATAGGGATCTCTTTGCGGGAGGGACTACACCCGGAAGGCTATGTTTTGCATTGGGATGATGAGGGACTTCGAATCGAGTACAGTCAACCGGCCGGATTGCATTATGCGGTGGTTACCATAGAACAGCTTCTCATTCGCCATGGCCTTACATGGAGCTGCTGTCGAATTGAAGATGAACCCGACTTTCCGGTACGCGGATTGATGCTGGATATCGGGCGCAGTAAAATTCCGAAGCTGTCCGAGCTGTTCCAGCTGATCGACCAGATGTCGATGGTAAAGCTGAATCATCTCCAGCTGTACATGGAGGGATACTGCTTCGAATATGAGCAGCACAAGATGGCGTTCCCGGAAAGCACACCGATGACAGCAGAAGAATTCCGCAGATTGGATGCATATGCTGCAAGCCGGTTTATCGATCTGGTGCCCAATCAGAATTGCCTGGGCCATATGGGAGACTGGCTGAGTAAACCGGCGTACCGTGAGCTTGCGGAGCATCCGGACGGAATGCCGATTGATGCTCCGTATCCGTTGACATTCCCTCCCACCACCTTGAACCCCGTGGACCAACGTTCTTTGGATTTGATCCGGGGAATGTTCGACGAATTGCTGCCTGCGTTCACATCCGATTGGGTAAACATCAATATGGATGAGCCGTTTGGTCTTGGATCCGGCAAAAGCAAGGAGCGTTGCGACGCGATCGGATTGGGCCCGTTGTATATGGAGTATGCAGAGGGCGTGATGGACATCGTTCGAAGCCATGGGAAGAAAGTGATGATGTGGGGAGATGTATTGACTCGCCATCCGGAAGTGGTTGGACGGATCCCGGATGATGTGACGATCCTCGATTGGAATTATGACAGCAGCATTTCATTTGCCGAGCACTGCAGCATGCTGCAAAAGAACGGAATTTCCTATTATGTCTGTCCTGGAACGAGCTCTTGGTCCTCTCTGTCCGGTCGAACCGACAATATGCTGAACAATATCGCCGACGCAGCAGTCCAAGGTCGGAAATACGGAGCCGGAGGACTCATTGTGACCGACTGGGGAGATAACGGACATTGGCAGGTTCCGGCGATCAGCTATCCAGGGTATGCCTATGCAGCCGGGTTAAGCTGGTATACGGAAGGCAACCTGCACCTTGAAGATGAATTGAAGAACTATCTGACGGAGTACGTATTTAAAGACGCCAGCGGAGAGATCGGGCATTTCCTAATGGAATTGGGACGGTACTACCATTTGGAGAATAGCTCGCTTGATAACGGCACCTATCTGAGTGCTTTATTGACCCGCAGATTAAAGAGCCGAGAGCGGCTGGAGAAAGAGCTAAGTTTGTTTTTGCGGATTTTTGCAGAGCTCAATGGAACGACAGTCAGCTCGTTTCAGCTGGATTTTCAATACCAAGACATCCTGGAGTGGCTGGAGAATCGTAAAGAACAGCTGGAAAAACTTGATCTTCAAGTTCCTGATGCCGACGTCCTTACAGACGAGCTGCGGAATACCCTGCGGTTGATTGAACAGGCGGTTGGGATTCACCGATATATGTGCCGGATCGATATGACTGATGCAAAAGATGAGCTCAACTGCATCATTGATCTGGAATCTCAGCTCAAGCTGGTTATTGAAGAATTTAATAGATTATGGCGGATCCGCCATAGGGAAGGTGGTCTTGCGACCAGCACCCAAGCGATGTATAGGCTGCTTGACCAATACGAAGGGATTCGGCCGCTTAAGAATAGGTTTTAGAGCAGCAGTCTGCATACATTCATACCCCATAAAATGAGAAAGAGGTAGTCCGAAGTCATGTTTGGTGACTTGTAGGGCAGCCTCTTTCTTTATTTTGACTGGATATCCATGGTTGCAAAAGATGTCCCTGATCATACCATTGTTGCCGGAGTACCGGCAAAGGTCATAAAAACGATTGAAGATTCCGGGGGGGGGGGGCGCATAACGAGGAAGCAGATCGGAGTATTTTTTCTAATTCCTGTGCGGATTAGAAAATCATAATTAAAATAACATTTCCCAATATAGATAGATGGTTCATCATGAAATACGTATTGACCTAGAGTTAGCTCCAGGTGATAGA
Source organism: Paenibacillus sp. ISL-20 (assembly GCF_018613005.1). Classification (NCBI taxonomy): domain Bacteria; kingdom Bacillati; phylum Bacillota; class Bacilli; order Caryophanales; family Paenibacillaceae; genus Paenibacillus; species Paenibacillus sp. ISL-20. Next base: position 130,113 of record NZ_JAGGRD010000014.1, on the reverse strand, counting down.
CTTAAATATAAGGAGGGATCTTCATGGAATATGTGAAACTAGGGAATACCGGGCTCGACGTATCCCGCATCTGTCTTGGATGCATGGGATTTGGCGTAGCAGAGCGGTGGGTGCATCAATGGGTGCTTAATGAGGAGAACAGCCGTCCTATTATTAAAAAGGCATTGGAGCTCGGCATCAACTTTTTCGATACGGCGAATGTGTACTCAGACGGTACAAGTGAGGAGATTGTGGGACGCGCATTGAAGGATTATGCCAATCGGGATGAAATCGTCCTCGCGACCAAAGTTCATTTCCGTATGCGCGAAGGTCCTAACGGCATGGGGCTCTCCCGAAAAGCGATCATGAGTGAAATCGACAAAAGCCTCAAGCGCTTGGGTACCGATTATGTCGATCTGTACCAGATCCATCGATGGGATTATGATACGCCTATCGAAGAAACGATGGAGGTTCTACATGATGTGGTGAAAGCCGGAAAGGCCCGCTATATCGGAGCTTCGGCCATGTATGCATGGCAGTTTCTAAAAGCGCAGCACGTTGCCGAGATGAATGGCTGGACTCGGTTCGTCTCGATGCAGAACCATTATAACCTCATTTACCGCGAAGAAGAGCGCGAAATGATGCCGCTGTGCAAATCCGAAAAAATTGGCGTGATCCCCTACAGCCCTCTAGCATCGGGACGATTGACACGCGATTGGTCAGAATCGACGCACCGTTCCGAAACCGATATGGTTCAAAAATCCAAATATGATGCGACTGCCGATGCCGATCGGGTAATAGTGGAACGGGTTGCACAGATTGCGGCAGAGCGAGGCATTCCCCGTGTGCAGGTTGCTCTTGCCTGGTTGCTGCAAAAACAACCGGTTACAGCTCCCATCGTCGGTGCGACCAAAATATCGCATCTCGAAGATGCTGCAGCTGCTCTTTCGGTCAATCTTACACTGAAGGAGATTGCCTCACTTGAAGAGCCGTATGTACCTCACCGGATTGTGGGCGCGTTATAACCTGTGCTTATCAGGAATCGGTATCGATAGAAGAGAAGGTGAACCAAGACATGACGAAGACGATTAAAGATATCAGCGAAAGGTTTGGGCTTTCCCAGGATACCCTTCGCTACTATGAGCGAATTGGGTTGATTCCGCCAGTAAACCGGAATAAAAACGGTATCAGGGAATATACGGAGGAAGACATCAAGTGGGTTGATTTTATTAAATGCATGCGTCAAAGCGCGGGTCTTCCGGTCGAGGTGCTTATCGAGTATGTTACGCTATTTCAACAAGGAGACGATACGCTCCAAACAAGAAAAGGACTATTGATTGAGCAGCGCAACCGGCTTGCGGACAAGGTCGAAGAAATGACGAACACGCTGGTTCGGCTCAACGATAAAATCGCAAGATATGAACAAACCATCATAAAAAAAGAAAAAACACTTAGAATGCCAGCGGACTAACGCTGATAAAACCGGGTTGCGGGACCTCTACCTACAACGCGGTTTTTTCTATTTTGTGATAGGGAGGGGGCGAGCGAGTTCGATTTTACGGGAAAATAAAAAAACTTGGCAGATACGCCAAGGGAAATAAAAAACTATTGAACACAAAAAAGCGCTATGCTATAATCATTTGCGCGATTGAAAATTATGATAAAACCGATATTTTAATTTCTGTTCCTAATTTAATTGTATATCGGTGATCCTGATTTGTCAATGCACTTTTTTCATACCAGATTGAAAAGGAGTGTGTTCAGAAAAACATGGAAGCGAAGGAATGGCGGTTAGAACAAGAACGGCTAGATCAGGTAAGGGAAAAGCTGAGGGCTAGGATCGACGAGTTGGAACCAAGCGTTACCGGGATGCGCGATCAGGCTGCTGAGATTCGCAGGCGATTCTGGGAAGAGGTTACGGTCAACACGAGCTCGGACGAAGACTTTGAAGAAACATTTTATACGATTAAACAACAGGCTGCGGTGTTATCCGAAAGGGAACGTCGTCACCGGCTTCTGACGCAACAATGGAGGAGCTTACATCGGCTGTTGCCTTCTCCTTATTTTGGGCGCGTCGATTTTCTAGAGGACGGCCTGAATGTGAGTGAGCAGATTTATATCGGCGTATCTTCCTTCGTCGATGAAGATGGAATAAGCTTCCTGGTGTATGATTGGCGCAGTCCTATTGCGAGTCTCTACTACGACCATTCCCCCGGTGCGGCCTCTTACGTCACGCCGGTCGGGCAGATCACAGGTATGATGGAGTTGAAACGGCAATATCAGATTCACAATGGACAAATTCGTCATTTGTTTGATGCGAACGTAACGATTGGCGACGAGTTGCTCCAGCAAATGTTGGCCAAAGGCGCGGATTCTCAAATGAAGAGTATCGTATCAACTATCCAAAAGGAGCAAAACGCCATCATCCGAAACGATCGTAGCCGGCTGCTTATCGTGCAGGGGGCGGCTGGGAGTGGGAAGACCTCCGCGGCATTGCAACGTGTGGCGTATTTGCTGTACAAAAACCGCGATTCGCTTAAGGCTGACCAGATCGTTCTTTTCTCTCCAAATCAAATATTTAACAGTTATGTATCCTCTGTCCTTCCCGAGCTTGGCGAGGAGAACATGCAGCAGACGACTCTGCAGGAATATATCGAATATTGGCTGGGTTCATCCTTAAGTCTGGAGGATCCCTTCGATCAGATCGAATATGTGCTGACCGCACAATCAACTCCCGATTATGAGGCTCGCCTTCAGGGGATGAAGTACAAGGCTTCCGAGGCTTTCTTGAGAGCCCTGCAGAACTATGCGCAGTGGCTGGGGCGGGGAGGCATGTTATTCAAAAGCATTCGGTTTCGGGATCGTGATCTGGTAACCGCAGAGCAAATGAGAACCCAATTTTACAGCTACGACCCTTCCTTGAGCTTGGCCAATCGTGTCGATCTCCTGCAGAAATGGCTTCTGAAGGAACTTTCGCTACTCGAACGCAAGGAGCGCGGGGCGTCCTGGGTTGAAGGGGAGCTTCATTACCTTGACAACGATCAATATGCGGAAATTTTCAGCGAACTGCATAAGGATAGGGAAGTGTTTGACATCGCCGAGCGTTATGCCGTCGTTCACGAGAAAATAAACAATAAGCGCAGAGAAGATGAAGGTGACTTTGACTTCGCCGAGCGGGAGGAAGAATTGCTCAGTCAAAGGATCGTGAAGGAGAGCTTCAAACCGCTAAGACAACACGTGAAGAAATTATCGTTTATTGATGTCCAAAGCCTATACGTCCAAATGTTTGACGATGAAGTTGCTTATCGAGAGAAGACAAATGAGACCGAGATCCCCGTTCTATGGCCTGAAATTTGTAAGCAAACCAAAGAAAAGCTGGAGCGGCTCGAATTATTCTATGAGGATGCGACTCCGTATTTGTATCTAAAAGAACTGATCGAAGGCGTTCGGACGAACACGGAGATTCGGCATGTCTTTGTTGATGAGGGGCAGGATTATTCCACGTTTCAATATGAGTATCTCAAAAAACTATTTCCGCGTGCCCGCATGACGGTACTCGGTGACTTCGGGCAGGCGATCTTTACGCAATCAACGAAGCTGCAGGATTCCGATTCGCCGCTGTTTCGGCTATATGGAGAAGCCGAAACAAGCTTGATCCACCTCGTGCGCAGCTATCGTTCAACTCGTGAGATTGTGGATTTTACGAAAGTACTGCTTTCCGATGAGTCGGAAATCGTCCCTTTTGAAAGGAGCGGGCCGAAGCCTCTTCTTATGAAGGTGGAGGACGGAGAGATGCGTGACGAACGTATACTGAAAGACATCGCGGCACTTAAAGCCGAAGGCTTTGACTCTATTGCCGTCATTACGAAGACTGCGGCTGAAAGCCGCGCAGCCTTTGAATTGTTACGGGTGCAAGGTAGCGAAGCATTGCAGCTCATTACGAAGGAGACGGCCACCTTTGAAAAAGGAGCGATGGTAATTCCCGTATATCTCGCCAAGGGTGTAGAGTTTGATGCAGTCCTGATTTATGAGGCATCATCTCAAGCTTACAGCCGGGAAAACGATCGCAAACTTCTATATACAGCATGTACGCGGGCCATGCACCGACTTCATGTATATACAACAGGAGATTGGTCACCGTTCGTGCAGGCATTGCCTGATGATTTGTATGAGAAAGCAACATATTGACGGATCGGGAATGACGCCTTCCCGAGATAAACTGCTGATCATTCAGCCAATCTTCGAAAACAGATCAATTTGTTCCTCGACCATAATTTATTATCCATAGACAGCTCGAGTGAGAAGAAAGCAGGGATCATGTAAGCTCCTACGCAAACATAGGCCCCGACTCGCTCATATGCAAACAGCCTAGGCCGTTAGTCGGCCAAGGCTGTTTTTTTACTGCTTGTTAGTCTGAACCGTACATCATTATAAGGGCAGAGGACTTTCCTTGCCGGCTCGCGCTGTGAGGCTTGTCGCTAGACATGATACAGCTCATCGTCTTAGCCGATGTCAAACGCTGACGGTAGGTTCAACTGTAGTTATTCTACTATGGACTGAATCGAGATTAACGGTTGCGCCAATCGGCAAAGCGGCTTTATAAAAACCATGACCTGTAGCAAGGTTCGTTATAAGCGGCTTACCGAGAGGTACAACAAATTCGTTGATTACATCTTCATAGGATTTGCCATAAGCCGCCTGGCAACCTGAGCATTCTCCCATAATAATGCCGATGCAGTCACGAAATTTTCCGGCAAGCTTCAAATCATTCAAGTACCTGTAGACGGTATTGGTGGGTTCATGTGTTTCTTCAAGAACGAGAATCTTCCCCCGTGTATCGATTTCGAAAGGCGTGCCTAACGTATCAACAAACGATGTCAGATTACCACCTACAAGCTGCCCCGTAACGTTGCCAGGAACACGGCTTATCAGCGGCATCCCCTGTGGATTCAAGATAGACCGGGTTAATGAATATACGGATGTCGCAGAAAAAAACTGATCGAAATTATAAGCCGGCGTTTCGGGTTTAAAGTCAATAAGCAGCAGACTATGGAATGTTATTAAATCCACGTATTGATGCAGTACATTTAATAGTACCGTGATGTCGCTGTAACCCGTAACGATTTTTGGGTTATTTCGTATCTCATTATAATCAAGGTACGGAAGAATTCCGGCCACTCCTGTACCGCCTCTGGTGGGCAGTATCATTTTCACCTGCTCATCTCGAAACATCATCATTAAATCGGAAGCCCGCTGCTCGTCTGTGCCGGCAAGAAATCCGTTTTGTGCATATACATATTGACCCAAAACAACATGAAGCCCCATCGCTCTCAAATATTCGATCCGTGCATTAATGATGTTCGCAGCGAGCGGGCTACCTAAGGTAACGATTCCAACGGTATCGCCCCTCTGCAAGATTGGCGGACGTATCGGCATATCCTTGTCTTCCTTCCCTGAGAATAGAAGAAGCTATCGTAATCATGTCTATAGAATATATTGGCAAGATTCGCAGTGCAGTACTAAAAAAGATTTTGAATGAACGTATTCTGTGTTGAGATAGAAGAAGTGGGGCAGACTTTGCCGGCTCGTTTCTCATGCTATATCGCCGAAGGATCAGAAAAGTGCTGCCTTCTATGAAGACTTCGAATGATGGATAGCTGTCTCGATGTAGGCTCTCAAAGTTTTGATAAACGTACGCATGGCGTATCCGACATACCTGTCGCTACGGTAGATCAGACAAATGTCCTGAGAAGGCGTAGGGTTCCTCAGGTGCACAACCTTGATGTCGGGATTGTGAAGATTCTCCAATAGAAGTCGCGGCAGAACACAAGCGCCAACTCCGCTCTGCAGCATCTGAAGGAGGGAAGATAACGTTGTTGTCACCATGTGCGGCTGTAGAGTAAACCCGTTGTCCATGCAAAATCGGTCGATCAGCTTCCGGCATTGGTGGTCGGCTGGAAACATGACCATCTTTAAGGCTTGCAACCTCTTCAAGGGGATGAAGTTCTCCGTGGCAATGGGATCATTCATACTTACTGCTAATGAGAACTCTTCATGAAACAGAGGAATTGACGTGAGACGATCATCGATAACAGGTCCAATGGTTACGCCGACATCGATGCTTCGGTCCAGAACTTGTTCTGTTACTTTTGTGGTTTCCAAAAGGGACAGGGAGATGGTGGGATAGGTTTGATGGAAGTTCAGTAGCAAGGCATTAAACATGAGATCCGCGTCACCGGGCAAAACCCCGATGGAAAGAGATCCGCCTTGCATTTGCTTCAGATCAGCAATGGCGTCGCCCGCTTGCTGCAGATGCGTGAACACGGCAGCACCATGTTCACGAAGAATTGCTCCAGCGTCTGTAAGAACAATTGTTTTACCCACACGATCGAACAACAGAACCCCTAATTCTTCTTCCAATCTTCTTATCTGCTGACTGATATTGGGTGCGCTGACACCCATTTTTTCGGCTGCTCTCGTGAAATGAAGCTCTTCACATATGGCCATGAAATATTGCAGTTGTTTTAACTCCATCGATTTTCACCTGCTTTCTATTGTATCGCTGTATCGTGTTCACTGATTATTGTTGCTCCATCTTGTTTTTCTGTCAACGAATAATCGTTAACTGATACTTAACGTTCCGGTAACGCCCACTGCATTGATGGAAGGTTCCATGAGATCTAAACTGGGAATATCAAAAGGTTCTCATAACAAAGGAGGAAATTAACATGTCTGACATGGTTATCAACACGGCAACAACCGTACGTCAAGTGGTGCTGCAGCAGGTGCAGGCGATCCCTGAGGAACTGTTCGACATTCAAGGGCTAGGATTCAACAATACAATCCGTTGGAATGTCGGCCATGTGATTTATTGGATGGATAAGTATTCTACGCTAAGCTTCGGCTCTCCGGCTGCTATACCGGGTTCGTACGAAACGCTGTTTAACTCTGGAACAAAGCCCTTGGACTGGACGTTTACTCCTCCATCGAAGGAAGAGTTGGTCGCGTTGTTAACCGCGCAGCTTTCTCGCTTATCTGAGTTGACACCTGAAATGCTGGGGGAGAAGCTTTCGAATCCGTATGCTTTGGGCCCGTTCCAATTCAACACCGCCGGCGAGTTGTTCAACTTCGCTCTGATTCACGAAGCCATTCACCTAGGAACGATATCGAGCCAGCTAAAGGTTGTGTCGCACTAACCAATGTTACGCAAGATTCCTTTTACATGGCGTCTCACCAATCAAAACGACTCAATGAAAACTCAATATTTAGAGAGTACAATAAACCTTTTAATAAGGAGGATTTGTTCATGGAGAAATCTCTAGACTCAGTCCAATCCCGAACTTGTGAAGTGTTTGATGCTTTTAAGCAGGCTTTAGAAACAGGGGACACAGCCGATTTTCTTACAACGGTTACGGAAGATTTCCATTTCTTCGTTCCGCTTCCGTTAGAGAGATGGAACCACGAACAGCAAGGCAAAGAGCGGTTCGAAGAATTGATCAGGTTCGAGCGCTCCGTATTTCAGATGCAACTGACTCTGCTCATCGAGCTTGAGAGTGAGGACAACGGGGTGGTGGTATTTCGCTCGGAAGGTTTGTTGAATGGGCGGCCTTTTCGTAATGAGCTTGCAATCGTCTTCGAGTTCGAGGGAGAGCGGATTCGCTCCTTCCGGGAATACGTAGGTATGCCGTTAAAAAACTACGAGACCCCATAATCGATATAAACACTGCCGTGCATATTGGGAAGCTGGGTCCATTCGGATCAAGGCTTCCCAATACAAGTTCTAGCCTACTTAGCCTTCAGATTAATTTGAAATACATCTCCCGCCTTACCACCAAAAACGATCATCCCGCTTTCAGGTAGTACAACCGAGTGATTGTTGCTTGCCTTTGAAAAGTTCACAACATTTCCCTTTCCGTCATAAACGGCAAATCCTCCACTTGAAGGAGCCTCCAGAGTCATGGCTCGATTGGCTGATTTTTCATCAATCTTATACCAAACAGCCTGACCATTGAATGGTATGCTGCTGATCGAGGAGTTCCCTGCATATATGGGTTGAATCGCATCTTCACTGATATAGGATTGACTATTGACCATTACATACTCCGTACGGTTCAATGTATAGAACTTCAAATCAAATGCATCCCTTCCATACATGATAGGAATTTCAACTGCGTTTACGGCTTGATTCACATCCACAATATTAGTGCCGTTTGCGTACCCATGTTCCACATCAACGGATATTTTCTTATTTAAGACCTGTGGTGCTAGATAAAATCCAGAAGTTATCTTTTCATCCAATGCATAATAACTTTTTCCGTTTCTATGCTCCCATACCTTTTTAGTTGTATCATTTAGAGGATTGGGATCCAGCTTTTGATATTCATACATTACCGCAACGGTTTGACCTAATCCCGGAAGATTCGTATACGCGTTAACCTTTAAATAGGTTTTTCCATTCTTTTGTTGGTCAAAACTAATGGCTACATTTCCATCCTTGTTTTTAAATTGTCCATTGCCCGTGTATACATATTTTTGTGGTGGTATCTCTCCCCCTGATAGAGCAGGTAAATCAATCTCTCCGTTCTTAATTCCAATATTTATTGTAGTGCCCACTGAACCGTATACTCCAGAATAAGAGAGATATTCCGATGGCATTTCTACTTTCAAGGAAGACTCAAATCTTTTTTCGGGTAGAATATTTTTAATAATGCCTTTATCTTTTAAATATTCTAATAAAACGTTAGATGCAAACACATTATTGAAAATTGAGCTCCCTCCCGATGAAAGCACAGCTATAGAAATATCATGATCGGGTAGGGTAGTCAAAGCTGCGTGATACATAACAGTATCCCCACCTTTGGATAATGCCGTTATTCCGTAATCACTAAAAGGTGCTAAACGAACGGCATCCCAACCAAGACCATAATTCACGGTGTTAGTCTCTTCAGAAACCCAGATTCCATTTCGATACTCATGGTTCTGCATAGACTTTGCTGACTTCTCGGATAAAATATCCGTTCGATTCCCGATTAATACTTCAGCGAACTTACTTACTTCTTCCGCCGTGGAGTATAGGCCTCCTGTCCCAAGGATATTGGCATTCTCAACGGGTAAAGCCTGATTCATTCCAGGAAAATAAGTTTTTGCCAGCCGTTCTCTATCAAATGAATCGAGTGGTGTTTTAGTAGAGTCTAAATTCAGCGGGGTGCTAATATATTGTTCAATGAATTCGGTATAACTCAAACCGCTTACTCGTTCAACCAATAATTCAAGCAGTTGAAAGCCATCATTACAATATACTGAATATTCGCCTGGGTCTGACTTTAAAACTTCTGATTGTAATTTTACCAATAATTCATCATGATTTTTCGTATCATTATCATCAAAAAATATACTATTCGCATAGTGACTACCGTAAAGCCCTGAAGAATGATTCATTAACATCCGTGGTGTAATCTTTTTATATCGTTCATCCGCCATTTTAAATTCCTTGATATACTTGATCAGTGGTTTATCAATATCAATTTGATTCGAATCAGCTAACATCATCGTTGCAGCAGATACATGCATTTTACTGACTGAGCCTATTCCAAACATGGTGTCTTTGTTTATCGGTTCCTTGGTAGCTTTATCATATACACCAGCGCTATCGGATAACACAATGGATCCATGATCCATAATCGCATACTGCAAGCCACTTACATCATAATTGGACACCATCTCCGAAGCCAGTGCTTGAGCCTTTTGCTTAACAGTATCATGATTCGCTTGAGCAAAAGTAGGTGTAACCGGTAATGCAAAAAGCATAGCGGTGATTAACACAGAAGCTATCTTCTTCATTAATAATTCCTCCTAAAATAAATTCGGTATTTACTACCTCACGTTAGCTTAATAGATGGGAGTAAAAATGAAGTAAAGTCAAAGTAAAAAGGAAGCAGGACGCAAGATTCGTAAGAGATATGGGTTAGATATCGATGTATAAATAAGCGGGGGAGGGGAAATTCAGTTGTAAAATGTAAGGGCATGTTGTTGGTCGATAACGAACAAGGCATTACTATAATCGAGGCAGAGCGCATCCGTAACAGTTGTGAAGAGTTAGTCGCCTTATTCATAACCGGAGTGTATGTATGCGTGATAAGAATATATTATACTTATGTGGCGGCTTCGAATACAATGAACGTATAGCCAAGAGCGAGATCACGACCGGAGCCAGCGATCCGTCCGAACGCCTCAGAGCGCTCGACCTGGGTCGGTGTTCACGCGTGAAACGAACCTAATACAAGTTCATCGGAGGGGATACGATGGGAAAACAGTTTCCGGCCATGCTCCCCGAGCATATGGCCTTTATCCGAAAGCAGCACCTGTTTTTTGTCGGCACGGCTCCCATGTCGCGGGATGGGCACGTCAACCTGTCGCCGAAGGGATACGACACGTTCCGGATTTTGTCCGATCGTAAGGTCGCATATTTGGATTTGACCGGGAGCGGCAATGAGACCAGTGCCCATCTCGAAGAGAACGGTCGTATCACGATGATGTTCTGCGCATTCCAGGGACCTCCGAATATTCTGCGCCTGTACGGAACCGGAACGGTAATTCTTCCGGAACACACCGAGTGGGAGTTGTTATACGGAATGTTCGAGCCGATGCCTGGAGTCCGGCAGATCATTACAGTCGATATACATAAAGTCCAGACGTCCTGCGGTTATGCGGTACCATTCATGTCGTACGAAAAGGAGAGAGAAACACTCCAACGGTGGGCGGAGCACAAAGGTGAAGAAGGCTTGAACAGTTACTGGCAAGAAAAGAATTTGAGCAGCCTCGACCAATTGCCGACATCTCTAGCGAAACGAACAAGGACATAAAGGGGGTACCTCGATGATAAAAGGTGAAAGGAATTCCAAGATTGATCCCTATTTTAACAAGCTTAAGAAGTGGAAGGAAGAATTCAATCTGCTGAGAGAAATCGTTCTTGACTGCGGACTGACCGAGGATTTTAAGTGGATGCATCCTTGTTACACGCTTGACGATAAAAACATCGTTTTGATTCATGGCTTTAAGGATTACTGTGCGCTTCTGTTTCATAAAGGCGCGTTGTTAAAAGATCCCCATGAAATCCTAATCCAGCAAACGGCGAATGTTCAGGCAGCGCGTCAGATTCGGTTCACCAATGTTCAAGAGATCGATGAAATGCAACTTATCCTGAAAACATATATTGTTGAAGCCATCGAAGTTGAGAAAGCCGGTTTGCAAGTGAGCTTTAAAAAGAATACGGAATATATCATACCGGAAGAATTAGAAAGTAAATTCGTTGAAATTCAAGGCTTGAAAACGGCTTTTGAAGCATTAACGCCGGGACGGCAAAGAGCCTACATTTTGTATTTTTCTGCACCCAAGCAATCCAAAACGCGAGAGTCCAGGGTTGAAAAATATATCCCGCATATCTTGAATGGAAAGGGATTAAATGATTGATCGACAACACACGAGCAACAGCCTGGAGTATTTGACTCAGTTCTGCCCCACATACAAAGGTGCTGCCTGTTATAAAGTAAATTAATACATATTCATCTAAAGGGTCCGCACAGATAATAAATCCCACTGATCAAATTAAGAATCAGTGGGATTTTGTATGTTGGAAGGGAATTCAACTCTTTTGACACAACGAATCCATCTAACTTTGCGAGAGTGAGGATATACGTGTAGCAATGAACAACTTGGGTACTTCCTTGAAAAATCCGGGCTTCCATTTGTTCATTATGGTGTTTCCGGCGCGTCAATGATATGAATCTCCGGCTGCCAATTCATAGCGAAATCACTCATGCCGTTAATCATGATTTTGAACTTTCCACCTGGAAGCTGGGTGGCCAGCTTGGAAATGCCCATACGGGTAAGCTGGAGCGTGACGGCGCGTTTATCCAGTGTGATTTCTATCTTGAAGTCTTCTCCGTCCACTAACGGGAAGATATCGATGGAATTTTGGCTGAAATCGCCGTTACCGGAATAATCCACTTGTGCTCTTAGTTGAATGGTCTGAGGATAAGAGTATACCGGTTCACTGGATTGGAATAAGAAGAGTCCTTGAGCGCTGTCGTAAGTAACTTCTGTAACCGTTGGAGGCTCGGAATCAAATCGGATGGGCAATTCGACTTTGCCGATTTCTGCATCCTTCTCGAAAACTTTAAAGATCAGGGAGACCGGGCGGTCTTGATCGACATTCGGAGCAGGTGCTACATGGATGCCATGATCACGGGCGGTTAACTGGATGAGCGATGGATCCGAAGTCTCGATCTCGATATGTCCTATCGTTTGGCCTTCTGATTGAATCTCGTACCTATTAGTGACAGAGTCATAACGAATTTCCAATTCTATGAAAGCATCGCCTCTCGTTACCTCGATAAGGTTTCTAATATTCCTTATATCATATCGATCTTCGTCTAGCGAGGAGTCCGTAATTTGGGCTGACATGCCATTCACGCGCAACATGTTGCTATTTAATACAAACGATGCATTTTCCTCGGCAAGAGAGACTCTCAGGGGCTCTATTCGGCTGTTTTTGAAGGCTTTCATTTGTTGGATTAGATCGTTATAACCGATTGCCAAACTTGCAGCAGGCGAATTCGGGTTGTCTGCGATGGAGTAGGCGTTCAAGATCGCCTGGTTTAATTGCTCAAACGCGAACGACGGGTAAGTGCCGGCTGTGTTCCCTGGAATTGAGGTGTCGCGCAGCGCCTCGGCTTCGGTGATCAGCGCTTCAAACAATTCCCTTACGTTGTCCGGCAAATACTGAACCATGATCGGCCCGAATGCAGGTGAGATCGTTCCTGTTGCACTGCGGATCGCGGTGGCGGCTGAAGACGGATCATATACGACCTCCACCGGCCTTGCCATCGGCAGTGATTCCGCTAGGGCAACAATAACGGTTCGGCCCGTAATGTTAATATGTTCTACCTCTTTCGGTAATTGTAACTCACCATCCTTGGTATATACCGATAATTCATGGGCAGTTGGAACGAAGAGGGGGTTAAGGGTCTCATTGTATGTGATTACGAGCGTCCGTGCATCGGAAAAATGCAAGGCCGGCTGTTCCAACTGCAGCGCTGAAAGCGTAATTTTGCCGGTTGGCGAGGACACATTGCCTGCAGCGTCGACCGCATACGCTTTGTAGTCGCCCGCTGACAGATTCGCCGTTGCAATGAGTGTTTCCGCTTGAGCTGCTGCAACGACGGATTTACTGGCAAGCTTTTCGGCGACAGAGGTTTCAAGCTGCGCTTTCGTGTTGGCGTTTAGGGAATAGGGGACTAAGTAAACGAACCCGGTTTCATTGCTAGTGACCGCCACGTTCTCCCCTATGAAAACGGAGGAGGCAGACAAAAGCCTTACAATCGGAGCAGCGCTATCTGGCGAGCTTGGGTTGCCCGGATTCGGATAGCTTGGCGCGGTTGATCCGCCGCTGCTGCCTCCGGTAGACGGCGTTGGATTCTGCGTCGGCTTCTCAGCAGGAGGAGGTGTTACCTCGTCGGGTTTGGGCGTCTGGACTGGCTGTTCTGACGGGGTATCTACCTGCTCTTTCACTTTCAGGAATCGATTGGCGACTAAGGCGACCGATTGCCTGTCCGCTTGACCGACTGGGTTGAACTCCTTTCCATTCATGCCGTTCATAAGCCCAAGCTCAATGGCGGCTGCAACGGCATCCTTGGCATAGTAGGAGATGCTCGCCGCATCGGAGAATTTCAGCTGGCTGCCCATGCCCTCAACCTCAACGCCCAATGCCCGAACAAACAACACCGCCATGTCTTGTCGTGTTAGGTTCTGTCCCATGCCAAACTCCCCATTGCCCTGGCCTTTGATTAAGCCGGCTTTAACCGCAGCCTCTACGAATGAGTAGGAGTAGTGGTCCTGCGGGACGTCGCTGAACGTTGAATCCGCTGGCTTCGGCGACACATCAAGGTTTAATGCCTTCGCCAAGATAATGGCAAAGTCCTGGCGCTCGATTTTGCCGGTCGGATCGAACTTGCCGTTGCCCTTTCCATTGATAATGCCCTGTTCCACTAATTCCAGAATCGCATCCTTGGCATAGGATTGATTGATATCGCTCAGCGAAATGGAATCCGCGTGGACGGGATACACGCATGCGCTCAGCAGCGCGGCTGTGGTTATTGCTTTGACGATGAGTTTGCGTTTCAGATAAAATCCCCCTCATGAAATGGCAGAATCAATGCCGGATTATGGAATCCGTAACGGATTCGTGATCTTATCATATATGCCGAGGTTCACGGCTTGCAATCAATTTTTTAGGAAATAGGTCTATACTTGCACTGGGTCAATGGACACAAGAATGAAAGTAAAAAAACAGAAGGCGGAGATCCAGTCACAGACACCTTATCCTATAAACCGAAAGATCATTCTGACACTTAAAAAATTCGTCCCGTTCTTATTAAATAAGACATTAGATGACATAATTATAAGCTACAATGAGTGGTAAATCCCGAAAGGAGTAATAAATCATGAGCCGAAGAATCATTTTAGATTTAGCAGTTACGTTAGATGGTTTTATTGAAGGGAAAAATGGGGAAGTAGATTGGTGCATTATGGACCCGGAGATGGGGTTTATGGATTTTTTAAATCAAATCGATACGATTTTGTATGGCAGAAAAAGTTATGATTTATGGGGGCAATTTACACCTGAAACGGATCATCCGGAAACTGAACAAGAATTTTGGTCAATCGTTCACAGTAAAGAAAAATATGTGTTTTCTAGGACGCAAAAAGGGAGCGACCATAAAGCAACTTACATCAACAATCATATCCTTGAGGAAGTACATGCATTAAAGAATAAGCCAGGTAAAGACATCTGGTTATATGGGGGAGCAAGCCTTATTACAACCTTTATCCAGTTAGGGCTGGTTGATGAATTCAGATTATCGGTTCACCCTGTCATTTTGGGAGAAGGAAAACCGTTGTTTATGGATATCAAGCAAAGGTTGAATTTAAAGCTGGTAAATGCAAAAACGTTCTCCACTGGGGTTGTACAGCTCATCTATCATTCGGATGGGAATGAAGTGAACCATGTTAACCTCGAGAAGACGCCATAGTTAAAACAAAGCTCTGTTTGATCAGTTCATGGATTTCTTCTTCTGGTCGGTGCCGTCAAGAATACGAGTGCAGCTTGAATCTAATGACCATTTCGATGAATAAGGACAATTCATTGAAGTGGTCATTTGTTCATGGAACGCAACCTGAAAGTGCCGTGTCCTTCGCAATCCGAGGTTTAATACGCATTATAAGTCGAGTGAATCAATTTATACTGGTCATTTTACGCACGCGATCTATTTATCATCTTATTTGTTGCAAATGCAACAAAAAACTTATTTTTTAAAAATAAAAATTTATTGACAGTATAGTATAGGGGGGTATACTATAATTACAAATCTCACCGGTAAATAATGGTTTGAAGTAACTCACTTTCTAAGGCGGCCGCCGCGAGCGTTAATTTATTGAATCAAAAGAACCTGGTGATAAGTAGCTAAAGGAGGTTGGATTTATAATGTCAAAACAAGAGCAGGTTCTTTTACAAGCAGATCCAAAACGATGGATGGCACTAGCATTGTTATGTCTTGCGAATTTTATGGTGATTATGGATACATCGATTATCGGAGTTGCATTGCCAGCAATCAAAGAAGCGCTTGGATATACTCAGGAAAGTTTACAATGGGTCTTTAACGCATATGTGATTTTCTTCGGGGGGCTCTTACTACTCGGTGGCCGATTATCAGACCTCTTTGGACAACGGCGCATGTTCATGTGGGGTTTCATGATTCTCACAGTAGCATCCTTACTCGCTGGTTTTGCATGGAACGAAGAGTCACTAAACATCGGTCGTGCGCTGCAAGGATTCGGTTCCGCATTAATAGCACCTTCAGCTCTAACCATCGTGATGATGTTGTTCAGCGGTAATCCTAAAGAATTGGGTAAAGCGCTGGGGTTCTGGGGTGCTTCGGCAGCTGCGGGAGGATCAGCAGGGGTATTTCTGGGTGGTGTTATAACGGAGTGGTTAAGTTGGCAATGGACCTTCTTAATTAATGTACCTGTTGGGATTGTCGCCTTACTCTTATCTCCTGGTCTTTTAGCAAAAGGTATACGCAGAAAAGGAAGCATCGATATAGCAGGATCCATATCGGTCACAGCATCATTGGTTTTAATCGTTTACGGCATCGTGACTGCAGAACATAATGGATGGGGAGCACCGATCACCGTGTGGACACTTATCGCAGGAGTGATATTGTTTATTCTTTTCCTCATCATTCAGCTAATCAAAAAGGAACCGCTTGTACCCCTTCGAATCTTTAAGGCGCCTAACCTGGCTGCCGGCAATATCGCGCTTATCATGTTATCTGGTGGTTGGATACCATTATGGTACTTCCTGAACCTTTATATGCAGCAGGTACTAAAGTTCTCAGCTTTCGCTGGAGGGATTGGTCTGCTTCCGATGACGATTTTGATTGCTATCTTCATGATCGTTATTACGGGCAAATTGATCGGTAAATTCGGTATAAAAGCAAACATTGTGATTGGATTGATTGCCCTTGGAGGCTCAATGCTCTTATTCTCAACCAATACGCCTGTGGATGGCAGTTTCCTTATCAATGTACTTCCAGCTTCACTTTTAGGTGCTCTCGGAATGTCTCTAGCCTATATTCCTTCTATGATGGCTGCTATGTCGGGAGCCAAGCCTGAAGAAGCGGGGCTTGCATCTGGACTTGCTAATACAAGCTATCAGATAGGATCAGCTATAAGCCTTGCTATCATGGTAGCGATCGCTGCATCAACTACGGCTTCCATATCAGATTCTAATCCTGTGGCAGCTCTTAATCATGGTTTTCAGCAAGCTTTCCTTTGGTCTGGAATTGTTGCTTTTGCGGGTGCGATATTAGCCTTGATGTTTATCCGTTCTCCTAAACAGACAGATTCATCAAACGTTCCGAAAGCGATGTAATCGTTGAGCAACAAAACTGAAGAGATGGCTAACCAGAGTAATGACTGCTGTTTTGCAACTAAAGCGTAAACAGTGGGATTCATGCAATCTATTGATAGTTAAAAAACAAAAACGATGACTTTGTGGCATCGTTTTTGTTTATAATTGAAGATTGAATTTATCAACTGTCGGTAGACAAAAACTTATATACTTGCCGATTAGAGGGATGCCTGATGTTGATCAACATTGGTCTACTACACAGGAAACTTCATTCATACCAAGACGGCGTTTCTTTTTGCCTATCGGCGATTTTCAACGCTTTAGCGATCACGGAAGATTTACCAGCCTATGCGGATGATCAGGCCTTTCGGATCGCCCACTTCAAGGTAAGCGGCCTGGCCGTTGACATCGTCATATGGAAACCCGTAGGCCAAACGGTTAATGCTGTGGTCGTGCCAGAATTTAGCGTAATAATTGGCAGGCGCAGCCTGATAGTAATTCGACACGTTATTCCAGTCATTAGTCGTATATACATGGCGATTGATGGCTGCACAGGTTGCCGCATCCGTTAAAGCGCCGTCGCATCGGAAAATATCCTGTGTACTGTATGGAGCGTACCCGCCGAAATAGTTGGCATTAGCGCCACCTTGTGCGAAAGAACCGTGAATCGGCGCGACGATGCGATAAGGCGCTTGAATCGTGGCCAGCGATTTGAAGGCGGCAGGAACTTCGGCCTGGAATTTGGCGAAGATTCCGTTTCGGGTTTCGTTTTCGAACTCACCTACGGTTTGATCGAAGGAACCGGATTTGTTGATCAGTCGATGCTGGATTGGAAAACCGAATCCGTCTACACGTGTCGTATTGCCGTGATAGCCAGCCGCGTCAATCGTGAATTCGACGAAATCGAAATAGATATCGCGGTTTGGATCGGTCGGATTGTTCAGATCGGGGCCGGCGAATCCATCGTTATAGGTCTTCAGGTACATTGGAGTGCCAACGCTAAGGAACATTCGACCTGACGTGATCCGGGGCAAGGTGACCCAGGAAGCATCGCTGACCTTGTGATAAATGTTGGCGTAGTTGATGCCGTTCTTGGTTAGATGTTCTGGTGCATCATTCAAGGCGATGGAGATGGGGATCAGATTGCCATTGAGGTCCAGATAGCTCCACTGATTGTTAACGGGATTGATGCCGAGAACGCCCCAGTATATTTGCGAGTCGGTATAAGCGCCATTGGTCCCGTTCATGATCTTCACCGAGACGGAGCCGTTTGGAGGCATGGGAATTGAGGACGGATGAATGTCATAAATGGAGCCGGAAGTAGAGGGAGGTGAAATGGATCCGGCGGTGTAAGTAAAGACACCGGTGTCGTAGGCTGGAGTTCCGTTATTGTAAGTAAAAGAATACGCAATCACGTGGCCGGTGGCCATGCCTGAGATGGCCTGTTCATATCGGGATTTGCTAGCGTTGTAAGCCATTCTGTGATTTTGCTGTTCTCCGCTGTTCACTTTATAATGCACATCGACCCAACTCGTATTGACGGCGGATTTGAACCATACGGTAGCTGTACTTCCGGATAAATCGACGCCCTGCGTATAGTCTGCAGCTTCGGCTTTCGTACCGAAGATGAAACAAGAGGTCAGCAGCAACGACAGGATCAGCAGGTAAGGCATTCTCTTTCGCATCATCAGAGTTCCTCCTTTAGTATGGAGATAAAGTCAACTTCGCAATTGGGTTTGAAACGGCATCCCTCCTTTGTATGGCGGTGGAATATGGCTGTCTGACTTAGAATTAATGTGATCACAAAAAGGATTATAATTCGTTTTGCCAAAATATAGTAGTATTGGAATTTCGGGATGGGGTTCGCAATTTCGGATGTGGGCGCATTCATCACGAAGTAATGACAATTGAAGGCTAACCAAAAGACAGCTAATCATATGGATTAGCTGTCTTTGTTGTTTCCCAAGCAATGATGTTCCTTGGATGTATATGACGACAGAAAGCGATCAATCCACAACCACGAAATCATCATGCAATCTGCGGAGGCGGTAAGCGTTCATAGCGAATTCACGCAATTCCTCAAGGATGCTGTAATTTGCCCATGCGCCTGCAATAGCGCCGATCCCAGGCACCATCTGCAGCATTTTCCGAAAGTCCATGGCGTCGCGATACTCGATCTGAAATGTCTCCCAGTCCATATTCTTGGCGTAATCGGCATCGGAGCGCCATTGTTCCTTTTCTATATGCCAATGCTTGATGGAATCGAGCAACCTTGCACGGTTTTCTGGCCCGGAAAATGTCATTTGAAATACCTTGAGAATGAATACCCGCTCGGAGAAGTGTTTAGTGTCATAACCGTAAACATGGGCCAGCTCAAACAAATATTTCATCTTGATCGCAATTAAAGCTGGAAAGTCCACCATGCTAAGTATAATGCCGCCAGCCCCTGTTCCAGCGCCCTCGGCAACAGCGATTTTTTGGTACAGGGCAAACAACTCTTTCGCTTCTTGATCGGCAGCCTCCAGTTCCAGTGTACGCTCCACCGCGCGACTTGGCGTATATTCCGCACCGAACAATGCCGTGCGAACGATTGATCGAATGGTGGTCGTAATGATGCTGTGCACCTTCGGGGGAATCAAATGATTGATCCGATTGCCGATGGTTTTCGATGTCTTTTCCAGCCATCCTGGTGGTTTGAACATTTTATGTTCCCAGTCGGCAATTTCCCTCTGTACTTTATGTTCGTAATTCATGATCAATCGCTCCTCAAAAATACTTGGCTATATTGTAACGAATATCTCCGTAATTCGAAACAGACTGCAGGAGGTAGCAGACCTCGACTAAAGTCCAGTTTCGCATGGAGGCAAGAATAAGATGTATACGTTCATCTTCAAGGCTATCAAAGGTCATCTCATTTTCTTGATTACCACTGATGAGTATTGAAATCAGTGGTTTTAGACTGCGGTAAAGTCCTGGGGAAAATGCACCACATATCAAAAGGGTATACACCTGTCCATCGCCGGCATCATTTTTTTGACAAATTCAATGCCGAATATATCGATAAACTGATTCCTGAGTCCTTACCTCAGCTTAAGGAGAAGCTGGTAGAGCTCCTTAATACTCTACAAGGATTGGACAGGAACCAAGAGACTTTTGGTATGATCCATTTTGATTACAACGATGGGAATTATTCAATAGATTTTGATACAGGGCAAATCAACGTATATGATTTCGATAATTCATGTTTCGGTTGGTATATGTTTGACTTGGCCAGTGTCTGGGGAAACGGAGTGGGCTGGATCCAATTTGAACCAGACGCCGGTAAACGTAAAAAGTTTATGGATGATTATTTTGAAACCGTCCTCGCGGGGTACAGATCCGAGACCACGATCGAAGATTCGATGTTGGATCAGTTGTCTTTATTTATTCAGGTGTGTGTCATGGAAAATATTGTTGATGCATTCGAGGTGATGCAGAACAACGGTGAGGAGCCGGAGTGTGACGAAGGACTGTCGTATCTTATAAAATGCATGGAAGACGATATCCCGTATGAAGGATTTTTTCATGACATTTACTCTTGTGAAGAACCCTTTGAGTATGAGGAACGAAAGATTTAGTCTTTCAGTAGGCTTTGATAAGGGAACGATTCCCAGCCATTAAAATAAGCAAACCATTCTATAAATAAAGCAGCCGGAGTTTGTGATCCGACTGCTTTATTATTACAGGAAAATTATCGAATAAACCTTCTTTTGGCCGGTATTTGTAGTTAGGCTTGCTGAGCTGTTGCTTTTGTTGGACAATTAATAATAATATCCACTGAGGGTTTAAATTAAGTTGGAGATTTAGGAGCATAGAGAATAGCTCTAGGGATATAATTTCTTGTCCTCTGACAACAGAAGAACTGCCGGAAGACAAGAACATAGTTTCATTAAAATCCGCTTTTAAAGCGGATTTTTTTATGAATGCTGCTTGCAAAGAAAGACATCAGGAAGGGTATCGCTGAAGGGGGCGTTTCACAGGCTCTGCTTATGGGAAGTATAAGCTTAAGCGCTCTTGTAAACCTTCTAAGACTTCATCTGGTATCTCTTTGACCTTGATATCTCCACCAAGGAAAAGCAGCCAATTGATTATTTCGGTTAATTCTTCTGAATGATGAACATTGATAAAAGTCTTTAAGGTGGCTGTGGTTTGGTAAGGATTCGTATATGAAACTGAAAACTTTAAAGGATGGTATTTTTTGAACTGGGCAATCGCTTTTGGACCGAGATCAAGGACAAGGTTGATTTCTTCTTCCTGCTTACTTAGTTGTTCTAATATCTTTTTCTTACTTACTCTTTTTTTCGTAGGGTATGGTTCTACATGGGTGAGATTGTCAACAGGTACAATCCGCCTCTTTTCTTCCTCCAAGTCAAAACCTTCAATTAGCCATAAGCTTTTTTCACGATAAAGATGCAAGAGATACATGGGATAAGACTTGATTACCTTCTCTTCTTTGATGGATAGCCATAAATATCTGTCCAAAAGCAGGATCTGAATGAGCTTTTCTAACATCGGATGGGGCAGGTCAGACAGATCAAGAAGGTCGGGGTTATGAGGATTGGTTCCTTCAAAAAGCAATATCTGATTTAACAGAACAAGGTCATCTTGCTGGTTTTCCGAGATGAGCCCTAGTAATTTTTCAGCTAAAGATTGACGACTCTTGAGATAAGGAAGTTGTTGATTTCTTGTAGCCATAAAGGCTATAAACAGAGCTTTAATTTCATTATCGGTAAAGCGGACTGTGGGCAGGACAGAGTTGTTCATGACAAAATAACCCCCATCCCTCCCAACTTCAGCGACAAGTGGCATCCCCATCGCTTCAATTTCTCTGATATCTCGAATCGCTGTTGAGCGAGAGATATTAAATTCCTGCATGATTTCAGATATAGTAAAGTGGGCACGATTATTGATATAGCGCATAATGATATTGATCCGTTCAACTTTTTTCATAGGGCCTCCCCTAAACAGTATCATTTTTTGACACGATTTAAGGATATTATAAACCCATCAAGTGAAAAGACAAATCATTTGATAAATTTAAAAAAGAGGAAGGTTTTGAATATGACAAATTTTACACTTGAGGAAAAAGACAGCTTTATCGTTTTAGGAATTGGAACTGAGCTGCAGAGCGATTACACAGACTATGCTGGCATAAACCAAGAGAAAGCAGACTTTTGGGAGGCTGTGAAACAAGATGGTAGGCTTGATACTCTGAAGACCATCGCCGCAAATGACTACATTTTTGCCGTGAACGAAGCGGTTAATAACAAGATGATGTATTATGCTGGTGTTATGACAGAGGCATCGCTACCCGAAGCAACCAGGATTATTCAGTTTCCTAAGGGGGAATACCTTGTTGTTAAAGGGGAAGGGAAGACGGCGGAAGAGTTGAGTAATACACTTACTGGCATTGCCTTTGGACAAGTTTTGCCGGAAGCACAGAATTTTGCCTATGTTGGTGGGCCAAACGCGACTGTTGAGATGGGGGAGCGAAACGGCCTAGTATTTGGTGAAGTATGGATTCCCGTTGTTAGGAAATAAGTGGACGCTTCCGATGCAAGCTTTGCTCGAAGCAGGTTCTAAGAAGTAACGCTCACAAAACTTTTAGGAGGGATGAATATGTCCTATATCGTTGATTTTAAAAATGTGTCTACGGTTGGTTTAGAATCTTCCCCCGTAGCAGACGCGCTTGCTGGTTTACGAGCGAATGAAGCCCGTTACTTTATGAACAAATACAAGCATGAATTTACGGTTGTACCGGCAAGAGAAAGCCAGGAGACCCTCGATTATGTAAACCGAATTTTAAAAGAACGTGATATTGAGTTTGGGGCCAAACCATTAGAAACATCGCGTTTTCAAGTGGAGAATATTAAGTTTGCCTACGTCTTTTATGAGGATGGTCTTGCGCTCAATGTCATGTATACGGTTGATGACCCTAAGAAGCGGGCCGTTGGTTTTAAGCTTTCTGAGGGGATGGAGGTACCACCGGAGTTAGAAGGGAAGTTTAAGTTTGCCAGGCAGAAGTCTAAATTAGCTGGAACGATTCGAGGCTCGTTTTTCGTCATTAAGGGAGAATATTAAAGTCTTCACTAGTAGTAGCTCGAAAAGTAAACACAACTCGCGGAACACGCCTTGCGGCGTGTTTTTTGCTTTTTGCAGCATTTCATCCAATCGCTCATGACGTGCATAGTCCGACCTCGCATTGGCTGGTTAAGCATGGATATATGAATTGGGACAAAGACGCTATATTCAAAGCACTAGGAGACTCGACTCGGCGGCTTATTTTAGACGAACTATCCGAACGCAACGAGCTTACGTTGTATGAACTAACGGTACGTCTCATTATGAAGCACGACCTGTCCATTTCGCGACAAGCGATAGCCAAACATCTTTCTACATTAGAAGATGCAGGGCTCGTAAAATCAAACGAAAGGGAAAATATCGAGTAGTTATATTCAACAACGAACCACTTAAAAATTTGCTGAAAGGATGGATAGAATAATGAAGATCATTGTTACCAGTATATTCGTACAAGATCAAGACAAGGCACTGGAGTTTTATACAGAAAAGCTGGGGTTTCTAAAAAAGGAGGACGTTCCTGTCGGAGAATTTAGGTGGATAACGCTTGTTTCTACCGATGAGCAAGACGGTACCGAACTTTTACTCGAACCGAATGACCATCCTGCTGCCAAGGATTATCAAAAGAAGATATTTGCCGATGGGATCCCAGCGACAATGTTTGGTGTTGCGGATATTCATCAAGAATATAAACGATTAGTGGAAAAAGGCGTGAAGTTTACGATGGAGCCGACGAAAATGGGCGAACTCGCAATAGCTGTCGACGATACATGTGGCAACCTTATTCAGATTGTGCAAAAGTAACACGCATAAGAAGTCGCGGAATCCGCGGCTTTTTTTGTTTTATACCCAAAACAATATATAAAACCTTATCAGCTTCAGCCCATACGCGACATCGAACTCCTTCATACGTTATATGTAACCTGCCTAATTGGTTGATGAAAAGTATGATCATTTATTAATAAGGAGTTGGATAGATCGTGAAATCAGAAATTAAGCTTACAGGGCGAGTGATTTTTAAGGGTGATCCTGGTTATGAAGCCGCTCGTAAGAATTGGGATCCACATACGGACAGATTCCCTAAAGTTTTTGTCTTCGCTCAAAAAACACAGGATGTTGCCAATGCCATAAGATGGGCACGTAAAAATAATGTCCCTATTCGTCCGAGAAGCGGAAGGCATGCTCTAGAGACCAACCTTTCACAGGTTAATGGAGGCATTGTCATCGACGTTAGCCAAATGAAGAACATTAAGTTGAATAAAAAAAGTGGCACTGCTGTAATTGAGACAGGTAATCGGGTAGGAAGAATTGTAGATAAGTTGGCGCGGCAAGGCTATATGGCTCCATTTGGTGACAGTCCAACGGTTGGTATCGGCGGAATCACACCTGGCGGGGGAATTGGGCCGCTGCAAAGAACGACAGGCCTCATCTGCGATAACCTGGTCGAACTCGAAATGGTTGATGCTAAAGGAAGAGTCATACGGGCGAACAAAAAACAAAACTCCGACCTCCTGTGGGCTACCCGCGGCGGCGGTGGCGGTAACTTCGGCATATATACCAAATATAAATTAAAAGCACTGCGCGCTCCAGCCCACGCTACCGTATTCCGCATCATCTGGCCATGGGAGCAGTTCGAAAAAGTCGTAAAAAAGTGGCAAGTATGGGCACCTAACGCCAGCACCAAGTTGGGCAGCGAATTAAGCATCGGTCCCAAAAAAGGCGGGAATGTCAGTATGTTGGGGGTGTACCTGGGATCAAAAAGCGAGGCCATCCGCCAGTTAGAGCCTATTCTTAGCGTGGGGACGCCTACTCAAAAAACCATTCTGTTGCTGCCATACAGGGAAGCCACGAAGTTTTTGCTAGCCCCAGATCCAGTTCTTACCCAAAAATTTAGCAATCAGTTCTCAAGCGGCTTCGGCAGACGCCCATTCCCGGATAAAGCCTTTAAGATCATGCGTGAGTTTCTAGAAACAGCAGAGGGAGGGACTCCGGCCGGTTTCTTCTTCCTTAACTGGGGTGGGGCTGTAAGCCGTATCGCACCAAAAGCAACTGCATTCTACTGGCGAAAAGCTAAATTTTATGTCGAATGGAACAGCTCGTGGGTGAAGCCATCTCATGCGGCCAGAAATATTGCCTTAGCCAGAAACACCAGGAAGAAACTGCAGCCTTATATTGTAGGGTCCTATATTAACGTTCCGGATCAAGGCATAAAATGTTCAGGGCCGGTTTATTATGGAAAGAACTATGCCAGATTGAGAAAAGTAAAAGCGAAATACGATCCAAAAAATGTATTTAACAATCCGCAGAGCATTCCACCGGCTTAAAGAAACAGAGCAGCTATGGTTTGGATTCAGATGGTGTAAAAATCGTAGGGGAGGTAAATAAGCAACAAGACGCTGATCATCGTTTATGACCAGAAGGACCGCCCTTTGTGGGATGGTCCTTTCTTTGAGTTCGCTTTTATTTCGTAATTATTACGATTTACATTGACAAAGGCAAATCTCCACCGTATAATCCTTAATCGTAATGATTACTATTAAATGGAGGGATTAAGTATGAAACTTAAGCTTGGGATGGGAGTTATTTTAGTAGCATTGGGGTTATTGCTTGCAGGGTGTCAAAGCGCTGATTCTAATGAGAATCGTCCTATCAATGAGACTGAGGCAGACAGCGGTACTCATGAAAGCAGCAACAGCCATAGTCATGATGATGAGGACAACCATGACCACAACCACAATCATGATCATGATGAGGAAGCAGAAGCGATCTACAAGGGGTTCTTTGATGACAGCCTAATCCAGCATCGCACACTGTCAGATTGGGAAGGAGACTGGCAATCGGTTTATCCATACTTGCTGGATGGAACACTGGATGAGGTGTTTGTGCACAAAGCGGAGGATACCGAAAAAATGACGGCGGCAGCGTACAAGGAATATTATGAAGTCGGCTACAAGACCGATACGGAACGTATTGTCATCGAAGGTGACACTGTCACGTTTTTCACGAATGGTCAGGAGCAGTCGGTCGAATACCAAGCCGATGGATACGAAATACTGACTTACGAAGCAGGTAACCGCGGGGTCCGTTACATATTTAAGTCAATTGAAGACATCGAGGGACTGCCACGCTACATTCAATTTAGCGACCATAGCATCACGCCAACCAAGTCTGACCATTTCCATTTATATTGGGGAGACGACCGCGAGGCTTTACTTCAAGAGGTTACGAATTGGCCCACCTATTACCCGTCCGCAATGGATGGCCATAGCATTGCCCATGAAATGATGGCACACTAACCGCTGCGATGCTCGATATCGGCATTCTAGAGTACATCATTTTTGCCTGGATCACGAAAAGACCGCCGTCATGGCGGTCTTTTGGCTGTTCATGAAGTTATGCTTGGAGGTATGACGGGTCATCAAAAAAAGAACCAGGGTAATTAACCAGGTTCTTTGATATTGCATATAAACAGACACAATGCTATAATCGGATCACGTCTGACAATGATGATTTAGACATTAATATCTTATCTTACAATTTAATTGTACCATGCCTGAAAAACCTTGTCAAATATTTTTTTCTCAATTTAATGGTTAGGAGAGATGTTGAATGAGTTCGTTGGTTCTCAGTTTTCAGGAAATGGAAAAAACGCAGCTTTGGCTCGTTGGCGGAAAAGGGTTTCATTTAGGAGAAATATCAAAAATTGAAGGAATACAGGTTCCCGAAGGATTTTGTGTTACAACCGTGGGATATCAAAGAGCCATCGAACAAAATGAAACGTATCAGGATTTGCTGGGTCAACTAACCATGTTAAAAACAGAAGATCGAGACCAAATTGGTGAAATCAGCAGGAAGATTCGTCAAACCATGATGGAAACAGAAATTCCATCCGATGTCGTGACAGCAGTTACCCACTATCTCTCCCAGTTTGGCGAGGAACATGCGTATGCCGTGCGTTCCAGTGCGACTGCTGAAGATTTGCCACATGCCTCTTTTGCCGGTCAACAAGACACCTATTTAAACATCATTGGCGTCGATGCCATCTTGCAGCATATCAGCAAATGCTGGGCTTCCCTATTCACGGATCGCGCGGTGATCTACCGGATGCAAAATGGATTTGACCACCGCCAAGTTTATTTATCCGTTGTCATTCAAAGGATGGTTTTCTCACAGGCTTCGGGAATTTTATTTACCGCTGATCCGATGACCTCAAGCCGAAAGTTGCTATCCATCGATGCCAGTTTTGGACTTGGAGAAGCACTCGTCTCTGGCTTGGTATCTGCCGATGGTTACAAAGTACGGGAAGGAGAAATCGTTGAGAAGCGGATAGCTACCAAAACATTGGCGATCTATGGACGAAAAGAAGGCGGAACAGAAACAAAGCAAATCGATCCCGATCAGCAAAAGCTGCAAACTCTTACGGATGAGCAAATTTTAGAACTGGCACGCATCGGGAGACAGATCGAAGCTTATTTCGGCCAGCCCCAAGACATCGAATGGTGCCTAGTCGATGACATGTTTTATATTGTCCAGAGTCGGCCCATAACGACTTTATACCCCATCCCTGAAGCGAGCGATCACGAAAATCACGTTTATATATCTGTTGGTCATCAACAAATGATGACGGATCCCATAAAACCACTGGGATTGTCTTTTTTTCTGTTGACGACTGCTGCACCCATGCGTAAAGCTGGTGGAAGGTTATTTGTTGATGTCACACATAATCTGGCATCACCTGACAGCAGAGAATTTTTATTAAATGGCATGGGACAACACGATCCGCTCTTAAAAGACGCGCTTATGATCATAATAGATCGAGATTTCATTAAACCATTACCAAACGATAAAAAAGAATCGAGTCCAAGTAAAAGCAATAAAGGTATGCCGCCTGCCAGTGCTCAACCACAATTCGAAAACGATCCGACAATCGTTTCTGATTTGATTAAGCGTAGTCAAACATCGATCGAAGAGTTAAAACAAAACATCCAAACGAAGTCTGGATCGGATTTGTTTGATTTTATCCTGGAAGATATTCAGCAATTAAAGAAGATCTTATTTGACCCACAAAGTACGGCTGTGTTTATGGCTGCCATGAATGCTTCATCATGGATCAATGAAAAAATGAACGAGTGGCTAGGTGAAAAAAACGCGGCAGACACGCTTTCTCAATCTGTACCACATAATATTACTTCGGAAATGGGTTTGGCGCTACTCGATGTCGCAGATGCGATCCGTCCTTATCCGGAAGTCATTGATTATTTACAACATGTCAAAGACGACAACTTTTTGGATGAACTGGTTAAGTTGGAAGGCGGGAAGGAAACCCAAGACGCGATCTATACTTATCTCAGCAAATACGGCATGCGCTGTGCCGGAGAAATCGATATCACCAGAACTCGTTGGAGCGAAAAACCCATTACGCTTGTCCCGTTGATCCTAGGTAACATCAAAAACTTCGAACCTAATGAAAGCGGCCGGAAATTTGAGCAGGGGCAACAGGAGGCTTTAAAAAAAGAAAAAGAACTATTAGAGCGATTGAAGCAATTGCCGGAAGGTGAACAAAAAGCCAAAGAAACCAAACGAATGATCGACCTTGTCCGGAATTTCATCGGTTATCGGGAATATCCCAAATACGGCATGGTTAATCGCTACTTCGTTTATAAGCAGGCTTTATTGAAAGAAGCCGAACAACTCGTGCAAGTGGGCGTTATTCATGAAAGAGAAGATATATATTATCTCACGTTTGAAGAACTTCACGAAGTCGTACGCACCAGTAAACTTGATGACCCGGGTTGCATGGTCGAGCAGCAAGCGAAGCTTGCGACCAGACAGATCATCGGCAAACGAAAAGACGAGTACAAATTGTATGAAAAACTAACTCCCCCACGTGTTATCACGTCGGATGGTGAAATCATTGCAGGTAAGTACAAACGAGAAAATCTTCCAGCCGAAGCGATTGTAGGTCTCGCTGTTTCTTCCGGAGTTATAGAGGGGCGAGCACGTGTCATCTTAAACATGGAAGATGCGGATCTGGATGATGGAGATATATTAGTCACCTCCTTTACTGACCCCAGCTGGACACCTTTGTTTGTATCCATAAAAGGTCTGGTCACCGAAGTGGGTGGACTGATGACCCATGGAGCCGTTATCGCGCGTGAATATGGCTTACCAGCCGTTGTCGGGGTGGAAAATGCCACCAAGCTGATAAAAGATGGGCAACGAATTCGCGTGCATGGAACAGAAGGGTATATCGAAATATTGTAATGACTGAATAGGTGAAGTAAGAGGCGATTTATTCCCAGTAGAATTACTTGGAGTAAATCGCCTCTTAAACCTTTTTTACCATCATAATTGCTTATTCTTCAAAAAGTCATCACCTTGGGTTGTAAGGAGAGTAGCCCAATAAGTTCCAGTCAAATGGGATGACGTGTTCTGTTTGGATGACTCCATCCATTCGAAATTCCACCAAACGCTGTGCCCCGGGAAATCTCAATTTTTCTTCCTCCCAAATATCCCAAACGATTGTTGAACGTCCAGTAAGCTGGAGTGTTCTGCCCATATGGAAATCGATAAACAAAATTCCTGTATGGGGATTGATCTGAATATTGCCAAGCGTATTGAACTGCATGTTCCCTCTGTAGTCGGGAAAAACCAACGTGTCATTTCCCAACACTTGTATAAAGCCCGGATTGCCCCCGCGATGCGAAGCATCCGTTTTCCCTTCGGGACCGCTGCTTGCAATAAAAAACGTATCCGCATCTCTAATCCATTGGGCTTGTTCCGGGGTCAGTTTCGCTTGTCTTCCGGATGTTTGTAAAGGTCCGAGTCTACGATCACTCGGTGTCAGGCTTCTCATTTGAATATGCTTCGGACAGTTCCCATAAACTTGTTCGACATCTACTCTTAGAGCATTCTCGTCCGTGAACTTAGCCTTCCCGTTAATTCGAATCCGAATTTGGTGTTCAAAGTCAATAACGATGAGGCCTACATTCCCATTATGTTTAATATTTGAGATAAACGGATCTTGCAACACAAACTGGGTATGTATCTCTATCGTCTTCGGATCCTTCACTTGGATCATGCCCGGGTATCCCGTGATCAGAGACGCCCACAAGGAACATGCCGCGTCCGTCGATGCTATGACCACGATGGATTGCTCCTCCAGGAACACATCGAATCCTTGAGGAATAACAGATTGAATCATTCTCCCCATCAAATCGGCGGTTGCCTGCACGCCAATTCTCTTCTGAACCATGCGCTCACCCTCGTGGAATACGCTCATCGACTGACCCCTCCTTCATGGATTACAGAATCATTTAAATATCTCCTAGGCGTGTACTTTCTTTGGGGTGTAGCGGAATGCACGAACAGCGATAAACACAAAACTCAGAACCATAAACAAGATCCCTGCCCAGATAATCGATCTTGTCCCGAAATCGGCGATGAATGCCCCGCCAACAAAGGTTCCGAAAGATATTCCCAGATTCCCGAACGCAATGAACATGCCATTCGCAAATGTAGGCGCTTCGTATGCTGCGGTAGTTATCGAGTTCTGGCAGAGATTAAGCCCCAGCGTATACAACGTTCCCCATATAGCAATCAATAGGGTCATTGGGATAGAGTAATCTCCCAACATATAGATCAGCAGGTAAACGATCCCGAAGATAATCGGATAAACCAATGCCGTTTGCATCGCGCGTTTGTTCAGCAAGATGCCTGATAAAATATTGCCAATGAATCCCGTGGCCCCAAAAACCAGCAGCATAAGGCTGATTTGTCTTCCGGACATGCCAGTGATTCCATCTAGAAACTCTGCAAAGAAGCTGAAAGTCGCGTACATTCCAGCATTTAATACAATCATGGTGATGATACTGATCCACACAACAGGTTTGCGTAACACTCCTAATTGAGAACCATACGTCAGTTTTTCTTTTACAGGCATGGACGGAATAAAGATCAGGATGGCAATAAACGTAATCGCATTAACGATGGCAAAGAAATAGAGGGATGCCTGCAGCGTTAGAACGTCCGCGAGCAAAGTAGCGATGGGAGATCCGATGACCATCCCGGCAGTGACACCCATGAATATTCTGGAGTTCGCGCGTGTGACGAACTCTTTGCTTACGGAATTAGCTGCTGCGACGAAAGCAACCGAGAAGAAAACAGGGTGCAAAAAGGCCGGGATAATTCTCGCGATGAGAAGCACCTCGAAGGTCGGTGCATAAACGGAAACAAACCCAGCAATTGAAAATAGTCCCATGACAAGTAACATGGATGCTTTGCTGTTTATTCCCGAGAGAAGCAAGGGCATAAACAGTCCAGAAATCGCCACGGCCAGAGCAAATAAGCTGACAAGTAAACCCGCTTGTGATAATGGAATGTCAAAACGGGCGGCCAGCTGAGGCAGAATACCAATAAAGCCCATCTCGGTGTTAATGATACCAAATACACCGAATGCCAGAATGAAGATAATAAATGAGTTGTAACGAGACATTTTTCCACTCCTATTGTTTAGTATTTATGTACTAATATTTTAGTACAATAGAAATAAACCATATCATCGACCTTATTGTCAACAAAAAACTATTGTACTAATCTTTTGGTATTTTAGGATATTGAAAATAAGATTTTCTTGTGATATGCTCTCGCTATGAGAAAACCTTATCAACCTAATGTGAATGATATTCGATTGTTGCCGATCTTAAATGCTTTAAGTGATCCTAGGCGTATACAAATGGTTTCAACGCTACATGAACTCGGCGAGCAGAACTGTGCAGTTTTTAAAGATTTAATGCCAAAATCCACATTAACTCATCATCTCAAAATCCTTCGGGAGGCAGGTGTGACTAAACTCAGGATCGATGGGACACAACATTTCTATTCATTACGAATGGAGGATCTAGAACAACTATTCCCTGGTTTGATGGGGATCGTCCTCAATGTGAAACCGGAGCTCATCGAGTAGGATTTTTGTAGAAAATGACAAAAAGCTCAATGGAGCAGCGGAAGAACACCACAACCGTTCCCTTGAGTTTTTTTGTAAAGGAGAAATTTGTATGAGTAATGTTTTTGTGAAAAGTGAGTTTGCACCAAAAAGAGTCGTTATGGCTCAATCTGAATTTGCATTTCCATCGTAAATGTATTGGAGATGAGTTAGAAAAAAGAGGGGGTAAAGTAGAATAAAAGTGATGACTAAATAGATTTTGAAAGTCGCATAAATTGCGGCTTTTTTTGCTTTAAGTATATAAGTTCGTCAAATTTATCGTCGAATCGGATCAAAACACAAAGCCAAATTATTGTATTTGGATTGACCATATCAACGTATGTTATCATAATAAAGCAATGAGTAATTTTAAAACTGAACGAATACTTGGAGGGAGTACTCATAAATAACGTCGACCTGAATGAAGCAATGTCCATGTTAAAGAAGACGAGCCGTACTTTTTATATACCCATAAGCTATTTGGAATTAGGAATAAGGGAGGCAGTTGCATCTGCCTATCTATGTATGCGAGCAATAGACGAAATCGAAGATCATCATGAACTCACTGACGAATTGAAAGTTGAATTACTTTTTGGGATTTCTGAAATATTTAAGTCCCAGGATGTTATGGAAGTTATGGAAGCAACACGAAGATTACTATCACCTTATCGGGCGGTATTACCGGAAGTTACGATGCAGCTAGA
Organism: Paenibacillus sp. ISL-20; assembly: GCF_018613005.1. Lineage (NCBI taxonomy): Bacteria > Bacillati > Bacillota > Bacilli > Caryophanales > Paenibacillaceae > Paenibacillus > Paenibacillus sp. ISL-20. Next base: position 97,361 of record NZ_JAGGRD010000014.1, on the reverse strand, counting down.
TAAATGGGTACTTCTGTGTCCGTCTTCCGGAGTCGCCATCGTAAATCATTACATCGCCAAGATGTCGTTACATATGTCTGAATGGGTTCAGAACGGGTGGAACATTCATACAGAAGAGGATCTGGACAGATATACCTATAGCGTGGCTGGTATGGTTGGAGAGATGTTATCAGAACTTTGGTTATGGCATGACGGGACGCAATCTGATCTAACGAAGGCGATTGCCTTCGGAAGAGGACTACAAGCGGTAAATATACTCCGAAATAGAGATGAGGATCTTAAACGTGGTGTTGACTTCTTTCCTGATGGTTGGGGATTTCATGAGATGCACCAGTACACATGCCGTAATTTACAAATCGCCGATTCTTATGTCGCAGACCTGAAGGATGGTCCAGCGTTAAAATTTTGCAAGATTCCATTAGCGTTAGCTCATGCTACCGTCAAACTCATTTCTGCGGGCGGAAGCAAATTAACGCGGGATACTGTTCTAAAAATTGTGAATCGTGTGACTGGATAATGTAATTGTGCATAGTTAGACTTGGATAAGGAGCCGTAAGCTATGGTATATCGGCTTCTTTCTGTTCGTTCTTCTGTCCTTTTGAGCAATGTGACAAGAATGTCATACGGAATGGAATATTGTTAGGTTAATCGATGGGAATATATAGACGTCTACCTTATACTGGAAAAGGCTTGAACGAGTTTTTTCCGAAGGAGGACATCCATTGATGACTGATGTAGTTAAAGCAATAATACTTGGCATAATAGAGGGCTTAACTGAATTTTTACCGGTATCGTCTACTGGACATCTGATTTTAGCAGGCCATCTACTTAGCTTTGAGGGAGACGCTGCAATAACTTTTAAAATTGTGATCCAGTTGGGTGCAGTCATGGCAGTTCTAATTCTTTATTGGAAAAGGTATTTGCAGATTGGGGCTAATCTGATTAGAATGGATTTTTCCCAAAGTAAAGGATTAAATGTTATTCATATGATTTTGGCTATGTTACCAGCATTAATCCTATATCTTGTCTTCAAAGACACAATAAAAAGCCAATTATTCGGCCCAACCCCTGTTTTGATCGGTCTGGTAGCCGGTGGCTTGTTGATGATCGTCGCAGCACGGAGCAGGAGAACTGAAACCGCTGATACGATGGATGGGATTAATTACAAACAAGCTTTCGGGATTGGCCTGTTCCAATGTTTGGCTTTGTGGCCGGGATTTTCAAGATCGGGGTCCACGATTTCCGGCGGACTTTTGCTTGGTACTAGTCAAAAAGCCGCCGCAGATTTCACATTCCTTATTTCTGTGCCTGTTATGTTTGGCGCAAGCTTGTTAGATTTATACGATAGTCGTGATTTGCTGAATGCTGACGATCTCTTTCTAATGTTAATTGGCTTTACGACATCCTTTATTGTGGCCATGATTGCAGTAGTGACGTTCATCAAACTGATTAAGCGACTTCGATTGGAATGGTTTGCTCTGTATCGTTTTGTCTTAGCAGCGCTCTTCTATTTAATCGTCATACTGTAAGGCCCTAGCATAATAAGATGAAACGCAGCCGGAAAGCTGCGTTTTTTCTTTTTTGACATCAAATTGAACCTTATTGGGCAATAGAGCCAATATCAGGTGTAAGTCCTTAAATGGAGGCCGGCCCTATGAATGAAATGGATATCAAACCTTGGCTCATCCGGATGAGTCAGGGAGATGAAGAAGCGTTCCAAACAATTTATGATTTAACGCGTGATCAGGCTTTCGGTTTAATCTATTATCTTGCTCCCAACAAGCACGATGTCCCGGATATTATGAGCGAGGTGTATATCGAATTGTTCAAGAGCCTGGACAATTATCAGCTGGAGCAGAAATTCAGTTCTTGGACGCTGCTGTTCGAAGAGACGAAAGGCAATATGACGATGTCCGCCGAAACGTTAGAGGATTTAAGCTTGAGCAAAACTCAGCTCGACAGCATCCGTCAGGCCCGGAATGAGGTGAAAGCCCAGTTGAACCCGGGAGAGTCCGCTGTCGTCTATTTAACCGATTTGGATAACGTCAAGAGATTGCCGTTCATTCCTGTCTCACAACCGGACGTGAATGAGGACCTGGATACATGGAGAAAGGCATTAACGGACCGTCATTTTGATGTGTTGCCTCCAGACTCCTTGCTTGGAACGTATAGGTTCACGGGAGGAATGGAGCTGTCTCCTTTTGGCGCTTATGCGGGTTCCGAGACGGATATCGCAGCTTTGCTTGAAGAGTTGAAGGCCGAGAGCGAAGAGTCGAGAAAAGATTATATATGGAGAAAAACTTCCATTCCAACCTCGTTTCCGTTGTTATCGTACACCACCGTATATCGCAATTCAGATCAAGAGACGCTGTATTTGGTCATGGAAACACCTCGCGATTCCAAAGTGAAAATACAGACGTTAGCCCCATCTTCAGCTGAATATGAAGAAATGGAGCTGAATGGACACGCTGCCCATTATTTAATAAACGATTCATTTGTATATACCGATAGCCATGTCTACCAAGAAATCAGTTGGATGATCGAAAAAGAGGGGCAGGCGATCTTATATCGGTTAGGCAGCGATTCGCCTGCGATGACAAAAGAGCGACTAATGGAAGCCGCAAAAAGTATATAGGCTGATAACAGCTGGCGGTCAGGATACACCGCTCCGGAGATATGGTAATGATGCCGCGTAAATCGCGGCTTTTTTTATTGAACGAGAGTGTATCTTTAGCTGGTTGTTTGCTCCCAGAAAGGGGCCAAATTGACCGATATAACCTCAATGACTTCTTCAAACATCGTTTCCAATGAACGATCTTGAGGGTTCCGGCTCCACTGCAAAGCCGATCCGAATATGCTCCAACTGATAACGAGTGCAGCAGCTTCCAATTTTTCTTGCGAAAAGCCCTGTGTGTCCATTTCATTTACCCGTTTAAGCAGAAGTCGATGAAGATCCTGACGCATGGCATTTTCAAACATCGCTTCTAACTGCTTGTCTCCCGGCGTACTACATTGTTGAAACCGCACAAGAAAATCGAATATGGTTTGAATAAGGATGCGCAAATTGTCCGCATTGCATCTTGTTTGTTCCGGCAATCTATCCCTTATAGTCCTTTGGAACTTTTCCGTCATCCAATATTCAAGAAAGTCATATTTATCCTGAAAATGAGCATAAAATGTTGTTCGATTTACGGTTGCTTGATTCGTGATATCGTGCACAGAAATGGAATAGATGTTTCTCTTTTTCCCAACCAAATCGTTAAAAGCCTGCACGAACAATTGACGGGTTCTTTTAACACGCGGATCCTCGGGATTTACCGACATTTTATCCCCCTCTTTCTCTCAAACTCAAATAACAGACAAAAGGGCAAAAATGTTGGGAACACAACAAAAACAGCTTTTTGCTGGTTGTTTGCATAACTCAATCCTTTTATCTTTTACTTAAGAGGTTGTTCAAAAACTCACTTAAAATCCATTGATCTGTTTGTGTCTTCAGCGACTTTTGTTAACACGCACTTATACGATTATGATTGCACAAACAAAATCGTATGGCAAACTCTTTATCTGATTTGCAAACGAAAGGATGAGTATAGAAATGATTGTTGTTACAGGAGCGAATGGAAAATTAGGCCGGAAGGTCGTAGAGGAACTGCTCAAGCGTGTTCCTGCCGGGGATATTGGTGTAAGTGTCCGTGATGTGAACACGGCACAGGATCTAAAAGAACGAGGAGTTCGTATCCGGCAAGGAAATTTCGATGATTCCGAAAGTCTTCTACACGCCTTTGAGGAAGCGTCTCAAGTTCTTATTATCTCGTCCCACTCCTTGGGAGAAGTTGCTGTTCGTCAGCATCAAACCGCAATCGACTCGGCAAAGAAAGCGGGTGTTAGTCGACTGCTGTACACTAGCCAAATGTTTTCATCTGCAACGTCGCATTTTCCTCCCATGAACGTTCATGCTGCTACAGAAGAGATGCTAAAATCTTCGGGAATGGCTTTCACGTCGCTGCGAAACGGCTTTTATGCCGCATCAGCGATGATGTGGATGGGTGATGCCTTGAAAACAGGGGAATTGATTGCTCCGGAAGATGGTCCTGTTGCCTGGACCAGCCATTCCGACCTGGCTGAAGCCACAGCGGTCATCTTGACAGAGCAGAGATATGACGGTATGACCCCTCACCTTACGGCTTCCGAAGCGATTGACATGGGTAGAATCGCATCGATTGCTTCCAAGGTCTTGGATCGACCGATTCGGCGAATTGTCGTGTCGGATGATGAATATCGAAACCACTTAATGTCCCGAGGACTGCCGGAAGCGATGGTCGGCATGCTTACGGGTATGTTTCAGGCAAGTCGACAAGGAGATTTCTCGCAAACCAATCCCGCTTTGGAAAACCTGATTGGCAGATCTCCAGTGAATTTTACGGATTTTTTAAAAGACTCGATTTCTCAATGATGGGAGTATAGTCGGTCTTTATACACCAGTGAAATAAATACCGAATCATATAATGGAAAATGACCGGTCGAACCCCGGTCATTTTTTTTGATTAGGAATGAGATGTCGGAACGACAATCGACTACTGGATCATTAGCAGTCTAAAGTTTTTACCTATGCGCAAAAAGCGAATCCTCCTGGATCATTCAAAAGACGGCGATATCTGGTCGTGATGGATGGGGCCAAGTTGGGGATATTACGTTTTGCCAAAGATTTCAGTCTATTCTATGCGCTAGCTAAGCTTTCTAGTTTTGAGATTACGAACAATCAAAGGTGTGCAGGCTATGCCTTAGCACTTGCGTGAATGTTGTATGATTGAAGTTGGAAAGAAAAAACAAGGGGGAGAACCTTCATGGAAAAGGGGAATCTTTTGAGCAAGATATGGGCAATTCCCAAAGATACCATAGCAGCAGGTCGTCGTCATACCGTTGGTCTTAAATCGGACGGCACGGTGATGGCTGTGGGTGATAATAAATATGGCCAATGTGATGTAAATGGCTGGCGCGATATGGTGGCGGTTGCGGCTGGTAATGTTCATATGGCGACGAACACGGGTAATGCTCATACCATTGGTCTTAAATCGGACGGCACGGTGGCGGCTGTGGGTTGGAATAAGTATGACCAATGCGATGTAAGCAGCTGGCGTGATATGGTAGCGGTTGCGGCGGGTTGGCGTCGTACCGTCGGTCTTAAATCGGATGGCAAGGTGGTGGCTGTAGGTCGAAATAATGAAGGCCAATGCAATGTAAGTGGCTGGCGTGATATGGTGGCGGTCGCAGCGGGTGACTGGCATACCATCGGTCTTAAATTGGACGGCACGGTGATGGCTGTGGGTAATAATAGGTATCGCCAATGCAATGTAAGCGACTGGCGCGGCATCGTGGCGGTTGCGGCGGGTTATCTTCATACCGTTGGGCTTAAATCGGATGGCACGGCGATTGCTGTGGGTCAAAATAAGGTAGGCCAATGCGATGTGAGCGACTGGAGCGGTATTGTGGCAATAGCGGTGGGTAGTCTTCATACCATCGGGCTTAAGTCGGACGGTACGGTGGCAGCTGTGGGCTGGAATGAGTATGGTCAATGCAATGTAAGTGATTGGTGCGATATTGTAGCAGTTGCGGCGGGCTGCGCTCATACCATCGGACTTAAATCGGACGGCACGGTGATGGCTGTGGGTGATAATGAATATGGCCAATGCGATGTAAACACTTGGACTAACATCCAACTACCCGGCAATTAGTTTTGCATAAGGATATACTGCTCAGAAATTTCTCGAATGATGAAGTTAACCTGGAGACCAATGGTACTCAAGAATTTAGAGAGATCGCGGAAAAGTCGACTAAGATTTTCTCTGGTCGCCGTCAGACGATAGTAAATTGTAGTGCTATTGACGACAAAATAGAAGTGATAATTGATTATGAAGGGATACTGGCCGTTGATTTGCCGAACGGATTAAAAACTGGAGATAAGATCCAAAGAGAATTAGTGATGAGCTTTGCATAAATAAAGGAAAGCAGCCGATCAATGTGATCGGCTGCTTTTCGCTGGTTCAGCTGACTCAAATCCAATAAAAGACGCGATACTACCCCAGATTTTGCTCGCATAACCATTACCTTTATTTATATCGAGTATAACAAATATCAATTATTATAATACGCCTTATTTCATTATCATTAATTTTGTAAGCCAATTCAAATAGGAGTCATAACTGTATAAGCTGCAAGGGATTTTGTTGAACAAATCGAGTCGGAGATAGGGTACCGATTACGACAGTCCGTCGGACCTAGGCGAGAGCGGGTCATTCGCGATGAGTGCGGGCTGACTTAAAGGAGGAAGTAGTATCATGGCATTGATTGTGTTTACTTTCATCGGGGTGTTTATCGGCGTATTATCCAGCCTTTTCGGCCTAGGTGGCGGCTTCGTTGTCGTCCCAATTCTATATGTATTCCTTCCTCACGTTGTTTCTGCAGAATATGTTATGCATACAGCTGTGGGGACATCACTGGCAGTCATGATTATAAATTCAACGAATTCCACCTATAATCATTGGAAGCAAGGTAACATCAATTGGATGGTATTTAAACAATTAGCTGGTTTTATCGCATCAGGCGCTCTGATCGGCGGGCTGTTGGCCCGCTATATCGATGGTGGATTGCTCAAATTTGCTTTTATTATGCTACTTTGTTATGTCATTATATCTAATTTGTTCAAGAAAACAGCGAATAACAACGATGAATTCCCGATCTCTCCTCTGCCAGGACGCATGTCCCGTTTCGTTATTGGGTCGTTCATTGGCATTATTTCAACGTTGCTAGGGATTGGAGGTAGCGTTATGACGATCCCATACCTTAGAAAATATGGGATGCGGATGCTGCATGCGGTCGCTTTAGCTACACCTCTAGGTCTGCCTGTCGCTATTGTCGGTGCATCCACTTATCTTGCTTCAGGATTACAGGTAGCTGGCATGCCAGATTTGACCATAGGTTTTATTTATATACCTGCATTGATTGGATTTTCGCTTGGGGGGCTGATCGGAGTACCAATCGGGAGAAGGTGGGCTCAGAAAATTCCAGATACTTTGTTTTTTAGAATTTATTTATGGTTACTTATCATCGTGGTCGTTACGATGATTATAGAATAACCCATCAAACAGGATGACTTGTTCGATGAACCATTCGGCAATATAATGGATCTTGGCGTAAAAGTTTGTCTTTGGTATCGGCCCTCATCGAGATATTTTGATACAGAATCGAGGTATAATAAATATTAGTAATAATCTAGTAGAGCGCTGTAGTCTCTTTATTTAGAAAACACGAAGGAGGGATTTTTATATGCAATATGGACCTGATCCTAATGCAATCTACCCAAATGAGGCAATTAAAAGTATATGCTATATTAAAAACGTAGTAACACGCTCAAATATTATGATCGGTGACTACACATATTATGACGACATCAACGGTGCTGAAAAGTTTGAAGAGCGTGTCACACATCACTATGAGTTTATTGGAGATAAGCTGATTATCGGAAAGTTTTGCGCAATAGCAAAGGGTATTGAATTTGTAATGAATGGTGCAAACCATAGAATGCACAGTGTCACTACCTATCCGTTTAACATTATGGGCCATGGTTGGGAGAAAGTGACTCCGACACTGGCAGACTTACCCCTTAAAGGCGACACTGTAATTGGAAACGATGTATGGATCGGTCAAAATGTGACCGTAATGCCCGGTGTACATATTGGCGATGGAGCAATCATTGCAGCCAATTCTGTTGTGGTAAAAGATGTTCTCCCTTACCATATTGCAGGCGGGAATCCTTGCAAAATTATTAAGAAAAGATTCGACGACGAACTCATCGATTATCTCCTTTTCATTAAATGGTGGGATTGGCCTGTTCGTAAGATATTTGATAATCTTGAAACTCTATGCAGCGGGGATCTGACAAAAATCAAGGGGATTTAATAGCTCATTATGAGCAAAATAGGGCATTCTCGGGAAAATCCCGTAACCCGAAAACCAAGCCTTTCGTCCTTATACAGAAGGATACAGTAGTGGCTCACAATGCGAGCACCCATAAATAATTAACGATCTACAAGTAATGAAAGGCCACCATAATTGGGTTGACCTTTTTTTGCTTTGCTTATCTACTTACTGCTACATTCATATTTACTGAAATGCGGCAACTGATTCTCCTTCATTGGCAGCACTGAACCAGAGCCACGCAGGTTTGCGGGCTCTGGTTTCTAATTTTATGGAACTTCACACGTTTTTGGTTTCTAGCTGTTCGCTAAATTAAGGATGCGTTGATTAACGTTATCCTTGAAAATGCCTCCATGATAACAAATCACGGTTTGTATATCGTAGGAGATGAATTTTTTCAATGACTTTTTAGCCAAATCCACATCAACGCAGTTATCAGGCTCTACGAAATTCCCCTCTTCAATCATAAAAGCGTCTCCTGCAATAAGGATCTTACTTTGTTTAAGATAAAGGCTAATATGTCCGGGTGTGTGACCCGGGGTATGAATGACTGTAATTCCACCGAACATAGGGATTTCATCTCCGTCAGCTACGGTTTGGTCAATCTTTGCTGTTGGTGGATTTTCAAACACTTGAAGGATGGCTTTGCGTCTTTCCGGTGATGCCTCAACTGGGATCAGACCACTAAGTTGGTCGATAAACTCTGGTGTTACTTTAAGCAACTTTAGGTCACCTTGGATATATGGCTTCTCCTCAGCGGTAGCCAGTACGTCGATTTTTTGAGGGAAGTCGTTCAGAATTTCCGGCAAACCTCCAGTGTGATCCAAATCTTGATGAGTAATAATAATTTTACTAAGTTTTTCAAATGGGATCGCCGCTTTCGTCATCGCTTCTTTGAAAACAGACAATTGATTCGGAATTCCGGCGTCCACCAGGATGGCTTCATGATCGTCCCAAATTAATGTAGGATGATACACTTCCGGCCTACCTCTAAAATTAGTTGTGATTTCAATCGTTTCCACTCCAGCAGTTGCTTTCATTATCATCATCTCCTTATTTATAAGCTTACTCTTGATAGATTTATTACGTCTAATTTATAATAATTATCATAATCATGAATTAAAATAATGGATGGGGTTTGGAAAAGATGGAACTGACTCAACTGGCCTATTTTTTAACCGTGGTTCGACTCCAACATGTGACGAAGGCATCAGAAGCTTTAGCAATTACGCAACCTGCACTAAGCCATTCGATCTCAAAACTAGAAGATGAGTTGGGAGTGCCGTTATTCGAACGCAGCGGAAGGAACATTAAAGTAAGCCGATATGGGCGAATGTTTGCCGATTCCGTAGAACGTGCGCTACTCGAACTAGAGAGGGGTAAACAAACGCTAGAAGAATGCTCTAATCCTGATTCGGGCATCGTCAGTATCGCCTATTTGAATATACTTGGTGCGGAGCTCGTGCCGAAGCTCATACGCGGTTTTCAACAACGTTACCCGAAGATCAGATTCGAGTTGGTGCAAGGCAATCACACATTCATTAGCAATCGGATGGAAAACGGAGAATGCGACCTACTGATTTCATCAGCGAAGTTGGGGTCGGACGCTTACGAGTGGATTCCGATGAGGACAGTTCCTTTGTATGTGGTTGTTCCCCTCACTCATCGTTTTGCGCAGCGGGAGGATATTAGCCTAATGGAATTGGAAAGCGAACCGTATGTGGAAGTAAAACATCACTGTGGGCTGAAAACGACGCTGAACACTTGCTTCCAACAGGTCGGATTTACACCGACTGCTGCGTATGAAGCGGAGGACTTGATGACTGTAGCGGGCTTTGTGGCGGCAGGGCTCGGTGTCTCGATACTCCCTAAGACAAACGGTTTGATGCTAAACGGGTTGGTATGGCTACCGATCAAGGATGAGGGAAGTTGCTGCGATATCGGCCTTGTCATGAAGCGAGGCGGATATCTCACACCGGCGACGAAACGATTTTCGGATTATGTACAGATTATGGTTTCCGATCGCTCATAAAAAGCTGATTGGAATGCTAACGAGCAGTTTAACTTAATGAACTATACGGGTAGTGGGCGTAACTTAACATGGAGTGGTCACGTCTATCTAAATAAAAGGTGGACAGATACGAGCTTATCTACGACCACTTGAAAGAAATCGCGCCGACCGTGTTAGCCCATAGCCTTTGCTTAATGTCGACAAATATCTAACAAAGGGGCGTTTAACCGTTGTATGTTCATATAACGGCAACAAGCCTAGGAGGGATTTCAAGAAGAGAGCTTAGCAGGACACTAGCTTTCACTTTTTGCGTTTCTAAACCTTTTCTTGGGTAATAACCCATATTAGATCATATTAATGTGATGAAACACAAAACGATGTTGCCTTAACAGTACTCAATGACTCTAACCGATTGCAATATCGTGAAATCAGTGGCTGTCTGATCATCAAGTGCAGTCTTGAAACGTAATTGAACTTAAATACAGAAAGGCGTGATCCAACGTGTATCCAAGACGCTCTGCATTTATGAAAATTTCGATGTTCGTCATGGTTCTAATGCTTACGGCATGCTCTGGAGCAGCTGAGCCTCCCGCCAGGCCTGAAGTATCAACACCTGCCAATGAAGGGGTCACGGCTCCTGAAACCGAGAACGAGCAAGCTTCCGAAGGGACGCGTCCCCAGAGCGAAGACTTTGAATTGATGACGGGTGAGGGTAACCAGTCACTTACAGCCACCTTGCATCAAGGCGAGGGCTTTTCCTTATACGTATTCGAAAAGTTTGCTTTCGACGCTGCCGAAGGACGTTTGTTTCTCAGCAGCGATCCAGAATACTATGTTGATATTAAGTCACTGCCTGCAAATTATGACCTAACGCAGCTTAAAGCTGCAGGAAAAAAGGAATTGGAAAAGTTCGGCGAAGTATCCGATTTTAGTGGAGAGCTCGTTGAGCATCCGCTGGGTTCCGCCGAGCTCTACCTACAAACTTCGAGTGGTGAAGGGATTGACGATTATATCGTGTGGCAGTCTGAAACAGGCGACGCATTCCTGTTCCGCCTTCACAATCCCAAAGGCGAGGAGGCTTCGGATTTTGCCGGTCCGGTTCTCGTTTCGTTATCTACGGTTCAAAACGATTCATAATGAATGAGGTTTCCGCACCGATTATTCCAGAAGAGACGGGAATCATGCAAGGGGCTCGAAAAAGACACTGGATCTGCTGTTTAAGTTCTGTCTGAGGTCAAGAACATATAGACATTGAAAGCCGCATCGTTGCGGCTTTTTGTGTTTTAAAGGCATACGAAGAAGTGAATTCGACAAAGTAATATAATTAAAACACTACCTTGACAGTCAAGGTAGTGTGTCGTATCACACAGATGTGGAGGTGCTTATATGAGCGATAACAAAATCACATCCGACCTATTACGCGGCCATACCGACACAATGATTTTGCGGCTCTTGTCCGAAGCTGACCGCTACGGCTATGAAATTGTCAAGCTAATTGCCGAGCGCTCGGGTGGCGATTATGAATTAAAGGAAGCCACGATGTACTCCAGCGTTCGCCGGCTTGAGGCGGACGGTGATATCGAGTGGTATTGGGGCGATGAATCTCAGGGAGGACGGCGTAAATATTTTAGGATTACCGAAAAGGGCAAGGTGACTTACGAACGCAACAAGAGCAACTGGGAGTACGCAAAGCGCGTGCTTGAAAACTTATTATAGGGAGGATTGATGTTATGAATGAGAAATTGAACAACTATTTGAACAGCGTTTTTGCACCATACGACGGGGTGAAAAGCGTCACCGAATTAAAGGCCGACCTGCTTTCCGATTTGCAGGAGCGGTTCCGCGAGCTCAAAGCCGAAGGCAAGGATGATGAAACCGCTTTTGAGATGACTATTGACAGCATAGGGGACATTGAGCAAACCGTACAGGAGGTTGCCAACCTCTCCCGTTCGCTGGAGCGGCAGGTGCTGACAAACCTCAGTGCAAGTAACCTAGCAAAGAGCGATTTCGCGGGCGTTATCGCGCATAAAGGAAAATTTACGGCGAGTGCAATGCGGGGATCCGACTTTTCAGGTGCCGACTTGACGGGCAGCATATTTGCGAGCAGTGATGTGCGTGAAGCCAATTTTGACAATGCAAATCTGACTGACTGCACCCTATCTGCTAATGACCTTGCGGATTCGAGCTTCAACAAATCCATTCTTGTACGTACCGACTTCAGCAAGTCGTGGCTGGCCGGAGTAAAATTCATAGACGTAAAACTGACCGACGTCAACCTGACTTTGACCGATCTTAGTAAAACAATCTTTGAAAGCTGTATCTTTGACGGAGTGGACTTCAGTAAATCCAGTCTGGAAGGCCTGTGTCTTGACGGGCAAACCTTTATCGGCGTCAAATTTGATAAGGCAGGACTGAACGAGGTTTCGTTTAAGAACGCTATACTCAAGAATGTGTCTTTCAAAGGGTCTTCGTTGTCCAAGAAGTATTACCGTGCCATCAAAACCATCTGCTTTGATGGTGCAGTCATGGATAAGCTGACCTATGCGGCGCTAAAAGGCTTGGAGGCCGATTTGTCCAAGGTAACAGTTCGATAAGGAGGAGGAAGTTATGCCAAATAATTCGATTCAGGTCATTGGACTGCAAAAGTCCTACAAGCAGCATCAAGTCCTAAAAGGCGTTGATTTCGAAGTGGAAAAGGGCAGTATTTTCGCCCTGCTCGGCTCCAATGGGGCGGGCAAGACAACGGTTGTCAAAATTCTGACCACGCTGCTCAAACCAGACAGCGGAACCGTCAGCGTAAACGGATTCGACGTTACTCCAAGCCCGACCATGTGCGACAGGCGATCAGTCTGACCGGGCAATTTGCCGCCGTGGATGAAATGATGACAGGCCGGGAAAATCTGATCATGATAGCCAAGTTGCGTTACCTCAAAAATCCGCGTCAGGTTGTAGACGACATGCTTAAACGTTTTGGTCTGACAGAGGCTGCCGACCGCAGGGCGTCTACTTATTCAGGAGGTATGCGTCGCAGGCTTGACATCGCTTTGAGTCTCGTCGGAAAACCACAGATCGTTTTCCTCGACGAGCCGACCACCGGACTTGACCCCGAGTCGCGCATTGAGGTTTGGAAGATTGTCAAGGAGCTTGCCGCTGGAGGTACGACGATATTTCTCACCACGCAGTACTTGGAGGAGGCTGAGCAGCTTGCCGACCGAATTGCCATTCTGCACGAAGGTAGGATTATCGCAAACGGCACGCTCTCGGAGCTGAAAAAGCTGTTCCCGCAAGCGAAGGTGGAGTATGTTGAAAAACAGCCGTCGTTAGAGGAAATATTCCTTGCAATCGTCGGCAAGAAGGAGGTAATGTAAATGGAGGCGGTAATGGGTGTTATGCTCGGGCGCTCCATGCGCCATATTACCCGCAGTATGGACACCATCGTCACGGTCACTGTCATGCCAATCGCGATGATGTTACTGTTCGTCTATGTGTTTGGCGGCGCCATTCAAGCCGGAACGGATAACTATGTGAATTACCTATTGCCCGGCATACTCCTAATTGCTATTGCTAGCGGGGTATCCTACACGGCTTTCCGCCTGTTCACCGATGTGCAACGGGGCATACTCGAGCGGTTTCACACCATGCCGATTTCACGTTCTACTGTATTGTGGGGGCATGTGCTGACATCGCTGGTATCCAACGCCATATCGGTTGTCGTCATTATTCTTGTAGCGCTCGTTATGGGCTTTCGTTCGTCGGCTGGGATTCTGCCATGGCTTGCGGTAGCCGGTACACTCATGCTGTTTACACTGGCATTGACTTGGGTCGCGGCGATCGCCGGTCTGTCCGCCAAATCGGTGGATGGCGCAAGCGCCTTTTCCTATCCGATCATCTTCCTGCCGTTTATCAGCTCGGCGTTTGTTGCCGACCGAGTCGATGCCATCGGTCGTTCGCGCCTTTGCCGAAAATCAGCCGGTGACCGCGATCGTGGAAGCCATTCGTGCGCTGCTGTCAGGTCAGCCGGTGGGCAATGATATATGGGTCGCTCTTGCCTGGTGTGTTGGGATTTTGCTCGTAGCGTATTTCTTTGCGATGAGGGTGTATAAAAAGCGGGTGTGAAATAATTAAGGAACGAAGCGCAGTCTAGAACTTTATTTTCACGTTAGCTGCTGCATTAAAGAAAACGCCAAGCCAGGAGACATAATCGTAGGCTTGTGTCGATGGATAATGAACATTGTCCCATTAAAAGTCGCTATTTTAGCGGCCTTTTTGTTTTATCGGTATAAGTTCTTGTCCCCAGTCTATGACAAGGACTTGGTTCCTTTGCCGAAAAGGAACAAGAACATTGTGCTGTAACTGTTGTTGTTGTCAAAAGAAAATATGGGCATTAGACTGGCGACCGTATTTAGCTAATGGGCAGAACTGCTTAGCAAGCACGACTACACAAAAAGGAGGTCAACCAGTAAGTTCTGGTGACCTCAGTGATGATCTATGCGTCTGTACGAAGCGTCAACAAGCGTTTTAGGTTATCATCAATAAATTTATTATCGGCATGGTTGATTCCGCGACCGGCAATATGGCCCCAGATTGAATCGATAGGTTTAAAAAGAGCATTAGGTATAAGGTTAGCCTCGTATTCGTTGTCATCCGCTGAGCAGAAGAGATCCGTGCTCCCTGGCATGATGCAGGCATGCGCTTTAATACTTCTGAGAGCCTTATCGAAATCTCCGTTATAGGAGGGGTTTGCACTAATATCTGCATGTTGTCCTGTCCATAACATGGCCAGGACATTGTGCGGATCCATCTTCATAAAGCTATCTTCCCAGACGCCAACCACAAAATCCTCCAATGAGTCAAACCCCATCTCACGATAAAGCTCCTCTCTGTAAAACGCCTGCGATAAGCCCCAGCCCGCATAGACACGGCCAACGGCGCGCATGTCTGCAGAAGTCAACTGGTGTAGTTTACTTGAATCGAAGCGGGCTGCAGCCATAAGCGCAGATTTCATTCCGTCCAGAACGACATACGTATGGTGCCAAGTCTTGGCAACTCCAGCGAAAGGTGCAATTCGTTCCACCATGTCAGGATAACTTGTCCCCCATTGGAATGCTTGAATGCCTCCCATTGACCATCCAACGACGAGAGCGATCTTTTGAATGCCGAATTTTTCGGTCAACAGCCGATGCTGGAATTTAACGTTGTCATAGATGGTTACTTGCGGAAAATGAGCTCGGTCGAATGGGGGAGGCGTGTTACTGGGAGACGAGGATAACCCGTTGCCCAATAGATTTGGAACGATAATGAAATATTCTCGCGGATCTAGTGCCATGCCGTTACCAATCAACCATTCATTCTGAATATGCTGGTCGCCAAAAGCAGTCGGATAGACGATGACATTATCTTTCTTTTCATTCAATCTTCCATAAGTTTTATAAGCAAGAAAAGCGCTCGGTAACGTCACACCTGATTGTAAGATTACGTCACCCAAATCAAAAATTTCATAATCCATCGTATTGTCTCTCCCTTCAAAATGAAACGACACATGTAGCGTGTAGTTCTTGTACTCAGTATAGTTTCGTGATACTCTCAATAAAAGTGAACAAAATTCAAAGTAGTATTCAATATTATTGAAAGTAAGAAGGGGGATCATATAATGGAATTACGCCAACTGAACACGTTCCGCACGGTTGCATCAACATTAAATTTCAGTCGGGCTGCGGAAGTGCTGAACTACGTCCCCTCCAACGTCACGATGCAAATGAAAGCCTTGGAGGATGAGCTTGGTGTTCGTCTCTTTGACCGCTTGGGCAAGCAGCTCGTTCTTACAACAGCGGGTAAACGCTTTTTAACTCAGATCCAAAGTGTTTTAGACAAATTGGACGAAGCCCGTAGCGTCGTTCATGATAATGAAAACCTTAGCGGCACCCTAACGATCAGTGCCAATGAGGTTATTTGCGCCTATCGGCTTCCAGCTGTCTTTCAACTATTTCGTGCACGCTATCCAGGAGTGCGTCTCATCTTCCGCTCCGTTCCCAATCAAGAACTCAAGCAAGCGCTCTTTGAAGGAGCCGCGGATGTCGTCTTTATGTTGGACGAACCCATTCGCTCGAGCGGACTTGCAGTGGAGCCGATGGTGGAAGAAACTTTCCGCTTATTCGCTGCTCCTGACCATCCACTTGTGAAACCAACGGTACTGCAGCTGGAAGACTTTCATGGACAAGTGTTTCTTACGAATGAAAAAGGATGTCCCTATCGAACCATGTTTGACCGGCAATTTGAGAAAGAGGGCATTGATACTATTACTTATTTAGAGTTTCAAAGTGCCGAAGCCATTAAACAATGTGCAATTTCGGGAATTGGTATCGCCTTTCTTCCTGAAATCGTAGCGGAAGCCGAAATTAAACGGGGCGAACTTGTTGCTCTTCCATGGCAAATTCCAGACTTGCACGTGTATACACAGATGTTATGGCATAAAGATAAGTGGCTTTCACCCATCATATTATCTTTCATAGAAGCAGCAAGGGAGGTTATTGCTATAGAGGAGGATTAAAAGACTGATTAACCTATTTTAACGAATGTTTTTGGGTCCGTGCGGATCTAGGATTCACTGATTACTGCAAAAACGCGCTGTTATTGGGTCCATGCGGACACATAATCCGCTATTTACCGAAAATCGGTTCATTTGGGAGTCTATCCGGACACATGTTCCGTTAATCTACCCATAACCACAAATTTAGCCTGCGATAACCTACAATAGCGGATCTCATGTCCTCATACATCCGCTAATGAGCAGAAAAAAAACAAATAGCGGAACCACAGTCCTCACACATAGGGGGGGACGATAAGCTTTAAAAGGGGCGTTGATTCACTCATCAGTCGCCTTAACTATATTAACCTAACTGAAGCACACCATTGAACCACACGGATTTGATTGACAAGGAATCCGAGATCTTCGTTGTTGGATCACCAAGATTGGAACAGACACGGGGGATACATCCGTCCCTACCAGAATATCCACATCGGGTTTGTGCAGATCCATGGCGTTTTTAAAGCTTTCGGGAATATTTATTTACCATTTTGAGCAAATAATTACGGAATTCTTCAACATAGGATTGGGGCTCTACGATTTCTAGATTCGTACCGAAACTTGCTAAAAATTGAAATCCAATATTGTTTTGAGGAATATGGATAGTGGCTAAGAAATATTCAGAGTTAAAGTTTTCAATGCTTTTGCGACCGTATCTTTCAATGAATTGATCTTTTATACTGGGCACAATCAACGCCTTGATAGTAACAAGTTGAGGTTGATAACCGGCTTCATTTTGTTCTAATGTATAATCTCTAGGGATAAAGGTTTCTTCATCCATATTGAGATTATCGATCCTGGATAATTTAAATGTTCTATAGCTCTGACGATGTAAACAGAACCCCTTTAAATACCAACTCGTTTCGCTAAAATGAAGCTGATATGGCTCAACAATTCGATTCGTTATCATGCTATTTTTATCTATATAATCGAATGAAATTAACTTTCTCCCTATTATCGATTCCTGGCATGTCTTCAAGGTTTGAAGAATCTCGGACCGACCCTCCCAATCATAAAATGAAAGTCGGACTGAACTTTTCAGTGATATGGGGTGAACCATGGCTTCCATTTTTTTAATCGTGATTTCAACTTCCTCGCTAATTAGAATTTGTTCCAATCCGCCGAGTGCAGTCAATATATTTTCTAAGTCGGAGCTGCTTAAAAGACGTTTATCCACCTTGTATTCATCCATAATACCGTACCCACCATGAATTCCATGAACTGAATAGATGGGAATGTTGGATAAGCTTAGTGTTTCCATATCGCGAAGAATCGTTCTTTTGGAAACGTTAAATAATTGTGCGAATTCTTTTGTTGCAACGATATCTTTTTTCAGCAATATCATGATAATGGATATTAATCTCTCAACTTTCTCCATAGCTGCCCCTCTTTT
Organism: Paenibacillus sp. ISL-20; assembly: GCF_018613005.1. Lineage (NCBI taxonomy): Bacteria > Bacillati > Bacillota > Bacilli > Caryophanales > Paenibacillaceae > Paenibacillus > Paenibacillus sp. ISL-20. The sequence continues at coordinate 79,400 of NZ_JAGGRD010000014.1, read as the reverse complement.
GGTACAAATTTTTAAATGGTGACATGCGTCTGTCACCACTAATAAATTATACTTCATTTATCAAAAGAAGGAGGTACAACTTTATGTCAGCTATTGTATATTTAAACTTTGATGGAATCGCAGAAAGAGCAATTGAATTTTATTCGGAGGCTCTAAATGCGAACGAGGTAAAAAAGTGAAATTTAGGGATTTTCCGCAGGATCCAAACTATCCGTTGCCAGAAAATGAACTCAATATGATCATGGAGTCTTCGGTAGAATTTGCAGGCGGGAAAATTATGATGTCGGATATTTTGCCTTCCATGAAGGCGGTGATGGGTGAGTTGGTGAAAGGAAACAACGTACTTATAAGTCTAGTTATGGACGATAAACAAACATTGGAAGAGTACTTTAATCATTTGTCTGTTGGCGGCCATGTTGTGATGCCGTTATCTAATACTCCTTGGTCTTCGTGTTTTGGAATGCTGGTTGATCAATTCGGAGTTGCCTGGAAATTTAATAGTGACGCAGATCGCTTCCTTGATAGAGTCATTTCAAACAAACAGTAACTCATTCAAAACATGGCCTTCCAATGAAAGGGCCATGTTTTGATATTCTCATTAGAGAGGAGGAGGATGGGTTTTAGCTATGGAAATTGAGCATGTAATTCCAGCAAAATCGAGAGAGGATTTAAGGATTTGGCTGCAGAACCATGGCAAGACTGAGAAGTCTTGCTGGGTCTTGGTTAGTATGACGCCAACCCCTGATAAGTTGTTGTATTTGGACGTCGTTGAGGAAGCATTATGCTTTGGATGGATTGATGGCGTCAAAAAGAAAATTTCTGAAAGAGAGCTGGCTCAGAGACTATCGGCTAGGAGTAAAAAAAGTTCATGGACTGAATTAAATAAAGAGCGTGTCCGCCGACTCGAAAAGCTGGGGTTCATGAGAGACGAAGGCAGAATGGTTCTTCCTGAGATGGATCACGATTCTTTCAGAATCGATGGAGTTATTGAGCAAAGACTAAAAGAGGAAAAGCAAGTATATGAGAATTTCATGGCATTTCCAGATCTTTATAGAAGAGTTCGGATCGACACGATACAAAGCAATAAGAATCAGCCGGAATTATATAAGAGCAGATTAGACAAATTCATAATCAACACGAGAGAGAATAAAATGTACGGTCAATGGAACGATAATGGCCGTCTACTAGATTATTGATATTTCTGGGTTGAAGGCACACAACCCTAGTCCGGTTAAGTACCGAACTAAGGTTGTGTGCCTTACCTATTTTGTCATTGGAACTCTATTGTGTTCGACATAATGAATTCAAAAAATTCTTCAAGATGATTTGCTGCTTTTTCAACTTCTTCAAATTCAGGTTCATATCCGCGTACAATAGCGCCTTAATTCATTCATTTTGTTATTCATGGTCCACCTTCTCCGCATTATTCACTCCAATTTATTATCCTAGTCGGACTTTTCCATATCCTTCTTAAACTAAACTGCTTGGGCAAGCAGCTCGTTCTTACAACTGTGAGTAAACGCTTGTTAACTCATATCGAAGGCGTGGTAAACAAATGAAACGAAGCTCGCAGCATCGTTCATGATGATGAAGACTTAAGCGGCACCCTAACGATCAGTGCGAACGAGGTTCTATGCGCCTGAGCCTACCCGTTGTCATTCCCCTCGGTATTGCCTTTCTTCCTAAAATGGTAACGAAAAATAAATTGCAGACGAATTGATCTTTTCTGCACCTGAAATTGATCTCTTTATCCTATGATAGGGATACCTTGCAAGAAAGGAGTTATTGTGTGTGAAAATGATACAACGCTGGGTAAGCATTTTTTTGTCAACAGTGATACTATCGACCCTGGTCGCCTGTAGTGTGGCTGACAACAAGGGTCAGTCTGAGCTCGGTACGACGCAGGAGCCTGTGAATGGCGTCCAGGAATTGTTCGGCAGCAGCTTGTTCGTAGGCGGCTCTATTATCGGAAGACTGACAAACGAGGACCTGCTGCCTGGGGCAAACGTTATGGGGGGATTGGGCGCAACGGTCCAATCTACGCTGGACAATGTCGAAGAGATCACGATCCGCAAGCCGACGCACGTGCTCCTGTCAATGGGACAGAACGATCTAGGGGAACCGACGGAGGAAGCGAAGAAGACGTTCATACAGCGTTACACAACAACTGGTTGATCGAGTAAGGGAACCATTGCCGACGGCGCGCGTGTACGTACTGTCGATTACGCCGATAGATACCGCAACACCGTTGAGTACGACCATGAACCCACAGTTTGAAACATTCAATGCGGCTCTGCAGAAGATGGCGAAGGAGAAGGGAGTAGACTACATTGACGTTGCCCCGATTTTCCGGGAGCACAAGATTCAATACGATGAAGACGGCTCTTCAACCCAGCACTTGATCTGTTGGCCGATGAAATGAAAGTCGATTACGTGGACTTGTCACCGCTCTTTGCCGCCAACAAAATCCGTTACGTGGACAACGGAGTTCACTTTAAGCTGGATTTCTATCCGCTGCTTCTGGATTACCTGATGGAATTCGTAAAGTAGGGAAGTGGCAGGTTTAGGAGATCCGCCAGATTTGCGGTTTTGGTCCCAAAATAGATTAGAGTTGTGTCTTGATAACAACGTTTGTCTAGTATTTGAAAAAGTGTTACTATCCAAATGATGCACATACTGGTGAGTCTAAGGGCTAATGTCATGCTCATTAAAACTTGAGAGGTTGTCACATGTCTAAAACAATAATGATTGTAGAAGATGAGCAGATTTTACGAGAAATCATAAAAGATTATTTGCTTGAAGAAGGTTTTGAAGTGCTTGAAGCGGACGATGGCAAAAAAGCTCTGGCGCTATTTCAAGAACATGAGCTGGATCTGATCATTCTGGATATCATGCTCCCTGAATTGGACGGATGGTCCGTATGCAAACGCATTCGAAAAGTATCAAATGTTCCGATTATCATGCTGACGGCCCGTTCGGATGAGGATGATACCTTGATGGGTTTTGAACTTGGAGCCGACGACTACGTAACTAAACCGTACAGCCCTCCAATCCTGCTGGCACGGGCGAAGCGGCTTTTGGAGAGCAAACAGACTCGGGAACAGGAAGACAGTACATTGTCCAGCAACGGTATTTCCATTCACTTTCCATCCCGAACGGTTGAGGTGGATGGGGAAAACAGCAGTTTAACGCATACGGAATTTGAAATTTTGGCGTATCTGATGAAAAACAAAGGAATTATTATAACCAGAGAACAGCTGATTACAAAAATCTGGGGGTATGATTTTGTCGGTGACGATCGGACCGTCAACAGCCATATCCGTAATTTGCGTTCCAAGTTGGGGGAGCATGCCAAGCATATTGCCACGATCGTTCGATCAGGTTATAAGTTCGAGGACAAGTTATGAAACAAGGCATTGTTCTTAAGCTGTTCCTATTGACGACGGGATTATGCTTATTCATTCTTGCCGTTATCTTTACCTTGCAGACCGTATTTTTCAAACAGTATTATGTTCATCAGAAAGTGAAGGACGTGAAAGCGGCCCTTCTGGCTTATGAACAAGACTACCTAAATCATGCAGCGGACACGGAGGAGACGGCAAAGCTGGAGCAAGATTTGTATCAAAAGCATAACATCTGGATTACGACTGTGGACACTCAAGGTAATTTAAAGTATACTGACGATTTTTTCATGGAAATCAAGCTGGGACATTCGGATGATGTTATGTTTTCCAATAAAACAATGACCTTACCTCTGTACAGTTTTATCAACGTAGAGGACTTCAGCAGCGATAATCCGTTCCTCACTCCCTGGATTGAAGAAGGGGAAGAGATCGCCATGGAAGGCTTGATCATGAATGGACAGCCGGTTATTCAGCGGATGGGGAGGGGCGATTCCAGTCTAAGAGATGAAAGTCGGCTGGAAAATCGGCATATGGTGAGGAAAGAGGGCGAGGTCGTCAATCGATATGCCAACGCGTTCCAATATCGTGAAAAATATCCCACATTTCTGGTCAAAGGAACCATTACGAAAGTCCGGACACCGGAAGGTGCAAGAGTTTCGCGTTATACCAACCACTTGTTACTGGAACCTATTAAAGCTTTCCAAGCGGATCTATTATACGGCGACTGGCAGGATAGCAAGAACGCCAATCAGATCGTAGATTATGAAGAAAACGATGTTAATTACAAAATTTTCGTGAATCGTATTCAAGATCACGACGGAAATCCCGCATACCTGTTCGCGATGACGTCACTCCAGCCAGTCAATGAAGCGGCAGGGATGATCAAAAATTACTATGTGTACATCATTATTGCCACTCTACTTCTCGTGGTGCTGGCATCGTTCTATTACTCTCGTCAGATCACCCGGCCACTGCTGCGCATCAACCGTACCACACGGCAAATGGCAGACCTTGATTTTTCGGAAAAAATCCCTATCACAACGAAGGATGAAATCGGGGACTTGTCACGCAACATTAACGAGCTCTCCGAGCGCCTGCACTCTCATATTCTTCGGCTTGAGCAGGACATCGAGAAAGAAAAGCAGCTGGAGAATACGAGAAAAGAATTTATATCCGGCGTATCCCATGAGCTGAAAACTCCTCTAAGTGTCATTCAGAGCTGCCTGGCCATTATGAAGGACGGGGTGGCAAGCCATAAAAGGGATTATTACTTCAAGGCGATGGAGGACGAAGTCAAGAGAATGGATCTGCTGATCGTGGATATGCTGGAATTGGCCAAATATGAATCCGGAACGTATACCATGGATATGGATTCTTTTTATATCGACGCCGTTATCAAGCGGGTATGCGCAAAATTGGCTACGGACATCGAGGCAAAGCAATTGCATCTTGATATGTCACTGAAACCTGTCGAAGTGCTGGCTAATGAGCGGCGAATTGAGCAAGTCGTTGTCAATTTCCTCAGCAACGCGATTCGCTATACGCCGGACCAGGAGTCCATTCTCGTCAGTATCTTGGAAGATGGGGATACCGTTAAAGTATGCATTGAGAATAAAGGAGCCCGCATTCAAGGCGAACAGCTTGAGAAGATCTGGGACCGGTTTTATCGCGGCGAGCCTTCCCGAAAACGGTCGACTGGAGGGACTGGGCTTGGCCTTTCCATCTCCAAAAAGATTCTGGAAATGCATGGTGCCCCATATGGTGTAACCAATACTCCCAATGGAGTCCTATTCTATTTTCATTTGCATAAGAAAGCGTAGAACCCGGTTCTGCGCTTTTTTTAATTTAAGAGATAAGAAAGTATAAACATCCGAGGCATAGCATCCTTATCTCGCAAGAAAAACTTCCGCTAAATGCGGTCTGTCTACTGAGAAAGTACGTCGATAGATGTTTTTCTTATGTTTATTTCATCTGCACCTTTTCTGCACCTTCCCCTATTATTAAAATAATCGGTCAGCTTTTTTTGGGATAATAACTCAATGAATAAATATAATTAATAAACAAATTAAATAAATTAATTTTATGTGCATTTACAAATTGAATATATTGATTTATAATTCAAAAAAAGAAAGGGGTAGAGTATGAAATATCCCATCATCACACAGTGTCCTGTATGCGACCATCCGCTGCACGCCGTCAAGCTGGAATGCGGACATTGCCGAACAACGATTGAGAATACGTTTGAATTATCAAAGCTGGCTCTACTCTCGCCCGAACAGCTCCATTTTGTGATCACCTTTCTAGTAAACAGAGGCAATATAAAGGAAGTGGAGAAAGAGCTGGGCATATCTTACCCGACGGTGCGGGGCAAGCTCAATGATATCATTACAGCCCTCGGATATGATACGCGGAAGAAGCCGGAAGTTGATAAGAAGAAAGTCATTTCCATGCTGGAGAATGGCGATATCACCGCGGATGAAGCGGTCAAAATGTTGAAGGATGAATGAGCCTATGCTTCCGAAGCGAGTTTTTACGAAGCCGATTCAGGAAGCATCGTTCACAAAAAACTTTTAGGAGGAAGAAACGATGAAAGAAGAAATCAGTAAAGTGCTGTCCATGCTGCAGGAAGGCAAAATTGATTCTGACAAGGCTTCGGAGTTGATCGACGCGCTAAAGGAGAAGCAAACGGCTCATCCATCACATGCCGTGCAGGTGCTGGGGAAACCCGACTATTCAAAGAAATTGTCACCTTCATCCGGCGGTTATTTAGACAAAACGTTGAAAATACGGGTAACCTCCCAAGAGAACGATAATGTCAACATCAATTTGCCGATTAAACTAGTGAAGGCCGTTCTCGGAGCGGGGCACAGCATCGCGTCCAATATTCCGCAGGCCGCGAAATATGTGAAGGATATCGATATTGATCTGCTGATCGATGCAATCGAGAACGAGCTTGACGGGCAAATCGTTGACATCCGCTCCGGTGAAAAAGATACCGTCACTGTTGTGATTGAGTGATGAGTCATGATGATAGTGAAGGTTAAGAGCAAGGAACACGCTTTTACGATTCCAGTCCCATATGCCGTATTGCGTATGGGGAGCGGTATCCTAACTTCCAATTTAGTTCAGCGCAAAATGAAGGATTGGCTAAGCAACCATGACGGACACGCGAGTGAGCACTTGAACCGGAAGGGTGATTTCGATTCGGACAGCAGCCGGTTCGGGATTGAGCTGGTGCTGTCGATTCTCGAAAACGGTAGCACGAAGCAAGCGATCAGGCAGCTCATCAAGGAGTTGCAATGTTGCAAAGGAACGGTTCTGGTCGATGTACAGACTCAGGACGGCACGGAAGTGTTGATTAAATTGTAGGCGAATCTTTCATTTATTGCCTCTCTACACGTTGCAGAACCAAAGGATGCAGAAATATAACGTAAATGATGCTGCTTGACCGTAAGATATATATTGTGTTAAGTTTTTCATGTGATTACAATGATGAATTGAATGGGAGGGATAAAGTGATGACTGCTTCTGAAATTGTAGATGTAAATGTGAACCTGTCATTTAAGGCGATGTTTGATCAGGTTCACAAAATAACAAATCAGATACCGGAACTTTATCCTTCTATGCATATATACAGTTCGTGACTTATTTATAGGTAGTCTCTTATTTTTGTATAGGTATAGTTAGGTTAATGTACGCAAAAAAGCACCGGTAAGCTGGTGCTTTTTTTGCGTTTTCTCCGTTTAAAGGGAGATAGATATGAAGCATTTATCTAAGTATGAGAAAATTCGTAAGATCTTATCGGCTCTAAAGCAACCTAATTATAGATATTCGCAAATAACAGAGGCAATCTTCAAGAACAAGATTGGAACTTTTGAAGCAATGAACAACTTGCCTAAGCCATTAAGAACTGAATTAATCAAAGAGCTTGGAAACAACGTGTTAAGCATTACACCAAAAATGGAGCAGAAATCCAATCAAGTTAGTAAAATACTGTTTGCCATCCCTGGCGATGAATACATTGAGTCCGTAAGGTTAAGTTATAAAACGGGATGGGAATCCTATTGTATTTCTTCGCAGTGTGGTTGTGGATTTGGTTGTACATTTTGTGCAACAGGAACACTTGGTTTGAAAAGGAATCTCACAACGGATGAAATAACGGATCAACTTCTTTACTTCACTTTGAATAACTATCCCTTGGACAGTGTGTCCTTTATGGGGATGGGAGAGGCACTTGCAAACCCATATGTATTTGATGCATTGCATGTGCTGACGGATCCTAAACATTTCGGTTTAGGACATCGAAGAATTACGGTTTCCACAATAGGTATATTACCAGGAGTGAAAAAGTTGACGAAGGAATTTCCACAGATTAATTTAACCTTCTCCCTACATTCACCGTTTAATGATCAGCGAAGTGAGTTAATGCCAATTAACAATCATTTTCCATTGGAAGAAGTTTTGACCGTGTTGGATGAGCATATTCAACAAACGAAGCGAAAGGTCTACATTGCTTATATCCTGCTCAGGGGAATAAACGATTCAACTAAACATGCTGAAGCTGTGGCTGATTTGTTGCGTGGGAGAGGGTCATGGGAACATTTATATCATGTCAATCTAATCCCTTACAATTCCACTGATGCCACATCACAAAGTTTTGTAGAGTCGGATCAGAACAACATCAATATGTTCCTTAAAATCTTGAAGTCAAAGGGGATCAACGTCACAGTCAGGACCCAATTTGGATCAGACATCAACGCAGCATGCGGTCAACTATATGGATCAAACGGAAAAATTAATAAGTCGATCAACTGACCAGGGGGGAAATACAATGTCCTTTAAAAATACAACGATAACACATGTGATTCTCCATGCAGAGCCAGTTATGAGTTTTTGCATGGAGTAGCCAACAAAATTTAAACTGGCTTTGCTACTTGAACTATAATTTCAAGGAGTGAGTCGTTCGTGAGATATATTAATGCTACTGTCGTTTTGCCGGAGGAACTAGTTGAAAAACTGCAGGATTATATACAAGGAGAATACCTCTATATACCCGCTAAAAAAAATGAACATAAAGTCTGGGGAGAGCTGTCCGGCGCACGAAAAGAGATTAACAAAAGAAATAATGATATTCTGAATGCATATTTAGCTGGCGCTTCAGTCGAGGAACTCGCAGAATCATTCTTTTTATCAACCTATGCTATCAGAAAAATAATATATCAGAAATAGAAGCCTGCTTTTCCCTTCAAGCGTGCTAAACTCGAGCACGATTACTCTTGAAGGGATTTTTATAATGAAAAGCGGAAATCTGCACTCTGAGTAACCTCTTACATGTTAAGTAGCATTAGTTCAAAGTTAACAAATATAAAATACTACAGCATCGTTTTGTATATAGATCATGAATATTCTATCTGCTATCGTGTAGATGTAAGGGAAACATTGGGTATAAACCATTTAAATTTGCACCAAGAGGGGGTCGAAGTGATGGATGTTATCGTAGATACTTCGATTGTAATATATGCGAGTAGAAAGAAAATGTTGATATTCTAGATCCAATAAAACTGCTGATTATCATTATTTCTGCTCACTTATGAGCTGTCCGTTCCTATAATAAAATCCACTTTTTTATGATGATAATCAGGAGGTAGCTAAGATTGTTAAAAGTTTCTATTTATAATATGGAAGGTAACATTACGGGTGAAATGGAACTTGAAGAATCCATCTTCGGTATTATACCCAACGAATCAGTTCTGCATGAAACTGTTGTTAACCATCTTGCGAACAAGCGTAGTGGGACACACTCGACTTTAACTCGTGGCGAAGTTAGAGGTGGAGGTAGAAAACCCTATAAACAAAATAAAATTAATAGATCTAGAGCAGGTTCAATTCGTATGCCGCACTGGCGTCACGGAGGTATTGCGTTCGGGCCCAAACCTCGTGACTACGGTTATCGTCTCAATAAAAAGGTTAAACGTCTTGCGATCAAATCAGCTTTATCCGCCAAAGTACAACATGACGAACTCATTGTAGTTGACCGTATTAAACTTGAAGGCTACAGGACAAAAGCTATCGTTGCGATGTTTAAAGCTCTTCATGCCAATAAGAAAGTGCTTATTGTAACACCTGAGGCGGATCACATCGTGTATAAAAGTGCAAATAACATTCCAGATGTGCAGACCACTGAAGCCAACTCACTGAATGTATATGATATCCTTAATTGTGATACGCTCATTATAGCTAAGGATGCTATAAATATAGTTACAGAAGTCTATAACTAAAAAGCACAATTGGAAATGGGGTGATGAAGAAAAGTACAAGGCCCATATGAACTTTTAGAGTCGCAGAACAACGATCTCCAAATGGATAAGATCCCCTTTAAGTAGACTGTGTGTAAAAGCACATTAAGTTCACTTGGAGGGGATTCTTCATTTATGAACCCTGTAAATGCAGCTTCTTCCACCTGATAGGATGTATTCGATCCGTTCGACAGTAACATCATTTCCAAGAACATGTTGAAATAATTGCAATTCGTTCTTACATAAACCAGTACATGCAGCGGCCGCTTCACAAATCGGACAATGCTTCTCAATAAACAAAAGACTCTTATCGTCTTCTTCCTTGATTTCAGCCATATAGCCCTCACTTGTTCGAATCTCCGCTAGTTTTTCCAGCCTTTCCATTACATCCGGTGTATCCCCAATGTACTTCATATATTGTTCTTGCATGCTCTTATTCCGGACAGTCAGCAGTTTATCCATTCCTTCGTTCCCGAATGCCTCTTTCATTGAATGGATTAGACTACGTGATAACTCCGAATAACCGCTAGGGAAAAAACGATCCGCTGCCGGTGTCAGTCTCCATAGTTTGGTTGGTCGGCCCATGGGGCGAGGTTCTTCTTCGTATGTAACCAATCCTTCTTCGATTAGCGCACTCAAATGTTGACGAATCGCCATTCCTGAAAGAGAAAAGTGGGAGGAGAGTGCCAAAACGTCCATTCTACCATGCTCTTTTAGCTGATCGATGATTGCTCTCCGTGTCCTTGTGGAGGCATCTCTTTTACTTTGAATTCGACTCATTTGCATACCTCCAATTAAACCATTCAATCTACGCGAACCAGTACATTTTAAACAAAAATGTTGACAAAGTCAAAAACGAAATGTACGGTATACTTTGTAAAGGGAAATGTTTACTAAGTATTCGAATTCAATATATACATCATCATTTGGAGGGATATGCAATGATTCAGATCACTGAAACAGCATCAAGAAAAGTAGCCGAAATAATAGCAAACGAAAACCTTCCTAACTCGTTTCTCAGGGTAGGTATTGAAGAAGGGGGCTGCAGCGGACTATCTTACACGCTTACCGTGGATGAATTGCAAGGAGATAGAGATATCATACTGAACCAAGGAGAGTTTCGCATTTTGGTACATGCTAATAGCGTTGAGTTCATTGAAGGTCTTGTCATTGACTATGAAGAAAGCGGGATGTTAGGCGGCTTCACCATGAATAATCCCAATGCAAAAGCTTCTTGTGGATGCGGAGCCAGTTTCAGAATGGCGAATTATCGTGGCGAAGTTAAAAAATGCGATTAGAAGCAGGAAGGATAAATATGAATGAAGTCACTGGTAGTATCTGATAGAGCAATCTATTCTTTTAAGCATGATTGGAGCTTGGAAGAGGGACAACACGTAAGAATTTATGCTAAATACGCAGGTGGAGGTTCAGATGCTTTCACAGTGGGTCTAAATGCCAATGCAACACCGATCGATCCCGTATGGGTTCAATCCATAGAGGGAATTCATTTCTTTATTGAACATACGGATGCCTGGATTTTGGAGAAGCAGCTCCTTCAAATCGGTTGTGACGAGGAAGGAATAACTTTAGATAGAATAACGTATTGAATTTCCGAGTTGTGCCCCCGATTCTGTAGGCTAACGTGAACGAGGAGAAAAAAGTTTAGCTTAAATTCACCTAATTCACAATGATAATTTTACAAATATTCTTGTAACAGAGAATTGGAGATACGAATGCTGAGGCAAGCAATTATTTTTAAAACCAATTCGGAGCTATACATAAGGAGAACTGAAGGATGGAGATGACCTCCAAAAAAGCCGGGGTATTCGATGCCAAGTATAGAGCACTAACTATAGGGATCATTCTTGCGGTAACGACCGTTGCGTTTGAAGGACTGGCACTTGTGACGATTGCTCCGACCCTGGCTCAACAATTGGATGGGCTGCATTTGTTCGGCTGGATATTCAGCGCTTTTCTTTTGGCACAAATCCTCGGAACGATGATTATAGGTCAGCGAATCAACCGAATCGGCGTTTTTGCGTCGTTTGGCATCTCGATTTTTATATTTGTGACAGGCATCGTGATTGCGGCTGTTTCTGTGAACATGATGATGCTACTCGCAGGGAGAGTGTTTCAGGGATTTGGTGCAGGGGCTATTATTACGTGCGTGTATTACAGCATTACTTTGGGTTATCCCGATAAGCTGAGATCGAAAATACTTGCTTTGTTTTCTGGGGCATATATTTTGCCTGCATTAATCGGCCCTTATATTGCCGGATTAATAGCGGAGTATGTGTCCTGGAGATTTGTTTTTTGGCTGGTGCTTCCTTTTATTGGTTTGGCTTTACTGCTGACGCTTCCCGCTTTTCTCAAATTTCCTGTGAGACGGGATTCTGCTCCAAAGAACAGCCGAAAAGAAGGATTTGCGTTACTTCTAACAATTGGAACGGGCCTGCTGCTGGTTGGATTAAGTCTGATAACCAATTGGAATGGTATTTTGCTTTCGGTAGCAGGATTGGTGATCTTGATTCAGCCTTTGCGAACATTGCTGCCTGAGGGTACCTTAAGCGCTAGAGCAGGTCTGCCAGCTACGATTGCTTCAAGAGGATTCTTCGTGGCTTGTTATAACGCGACTGAAAGCTATGTCGTTCTGGCTTTGACTGATGTGAAAAAGCTCCCCGCAGATTTAGCGGGACTGATTGTGGCCGCGGGTGCGTTAAGTTGGTCAACGGCAGCTTGGTTACAGTCAAAGCTTGATTTTAAAGACCACGGGAAGGGACGAAAGAAACGGGTAATCATCGGCATTGCGTTTATGATCATTGGAGTTTTATCAGTATTGCTGGCTGTTGGCCTGCCTGCAGGGGGGATTGGATTTGCTGTTATTTCGCAGCTTTTCACTGGGTTTGGCATCGGTCTGGCACATCCAACCACCGGAGCCATTGCGCTGCAGCACGCGAAAGCAGGGGAAGAGGGAGAAATATCCGCCAGTCTTCAGTTTACAGATGCATTTAGTCCTGGCTTGAGTATTGGAATCGGCGGAGCCCTCATTGCGATTAGTCAGTCGCTGGATTTGGGTATATTGACGGGGATATTATTGGCTTTGTCTCTCCAATTTATCTTTTTGCTCTTGAGTTTTGCGATTTCCTTCCGTATCAAACATTGAACAACCTGAAAAAAGAACATGATATGAAGAGGATTTTAACCATTGGATAATTATAACATTGACAACTGTAGGTTTTTCCAAAATAATAGAATGTAATTGAATACTGGTACCTTTAATTCAGTCCAGAGAGGCTGGCAAGGGCAGCGGATTTTTATAATCATGCGAGGATTAGTGCGTATTCCGTCAGGGGATGCTCTGCGTCTTCGCGCGGGTTATGATGTGAAAAAGAGGCTACTTGTCAGTTAAGACTTGACGAGTAGCCTCTTTTTTCTGCTTCTTTGGTATCAGAACACTTTAACCTGGAGGTATTCTGATGAGCAAACAAGATCAAGAGTTTTCGTGGCAAGCGGTACCGAAAACGCAGAGAAACCATTTTTGGAAGACGTTATCCGTCATGTTAGGATTCACTTTCTTTTCGGCAAGCATGCTGGCAGGGGGGACGCTCGGAGTCGGCTTGACGTTCATGGAGTTCATTGGAATCGTGCTTGCAGGTAATTTGGCACTCGGCATCTATACGGGAGCGCTGGCACATATCGCTGCGAAAACGGGCCTTTCCACGCATTTGCTGGCAAAGTATGCGTTTGGTGAGAAAGGCTCGTACCTGCCTTCATTCCTGCTCGGCTTTACGCAGGTCGGTTGGTTCGGCGTCGGTGTGGCCATGTTCGCGATTCCGGTTGCCAAAGCGATGGATTGGAATGTGTACCTGTTGATCTTCATATTTGGTCTCGCCATGACAGCATCAGCAATCTTCGGCATGAAATCGCTCGTCATTCTGGGCTATATTGCGGTACCGGCTATTACCATTCTTGGCGGTTACTCCATGTTCGAAGGGACAGGCTCCTTGGGCGGACTGCAAGGATTGCTCGATTACACCCCGACCCAGACGCTCACCGCGGCAGCGGCATTGACCATTTGTATCGGGTCATTCATTAGCGGCGGAACACTGACTCCCGATTTCGCCCGGTTTTCTCGCACGTCCCGGCAGGCGGTTACTGCAACGGTCATTGCGTTCTTCCTGGGGAACTCACTCATGTTCCTGTTCGGCGCAGTCGGCGCAATGGCATATAAGCAGGCAGATATCTCGGAGGTCATGTTCCTGCAAGGGCTGATCATTCCGGCGATCATCGTTCTGGGACTGAATATTTGGACGACCAACGATAACGCTCTTTATGCTTCCGGGCTGGGCTTTGCCAACATTACGAAAATTCCGAAAAAGTTCTTAGTCATTGTAAATGGCATCGTAGGTACCATATTGGCCATGTGGATGTACAACAATTTCGTCGGTTTTCTGAATGTGCTGGGCGCGGCGATCCCGTCCATCGGGGCCATCATCATCGCGGACTACTTCTTCGTGAAGCGCAGAAACTATAAACCGTTTGCCGACATGACTTTCAAGAAGGTAAACTGGATAGCGATGGTAGCTTGGGCCATCGGCGTTGCCTTCGCCCAGCTGGCTCCGGGAATCACGCCATTGAACGCACTGATCGGTACGGCAGTGGCCTACATCGTGTTAATGCTGATCGTTCCTGCCAAAGAATCCAAAGAAAAGGGGAAAACAAATGATTATACAGAACGCAAAATTGCGGGGTAAAGAAGGCTTATGGAATATCGTCGTGAAAGACGGGAAGTTTGAACAAATCACGCAGTCATTGGAAACAACTGCGAATGAGGAAGTCATTGACGTTGGCGGCTCGCTTGTGCTGCCGCCGTTCATTGAACCTCACATTCATCTGGACACAACATTAACGGCGGGCGAGCCGGAGTGGAATTTGAGCGGAACGTTGTTCGAAGGCATTCAGCGTTGGTCAGAACGCAAGGCGTTCCTGACGCATGAAGACGTCAAAACGCGCTCCAAAACGGCATTAAAGTGGCAGATGGCGCAGGGCATCCAGCATGTACGGACGCATGTGGACGTCACCGATCCAAGCTTGACCGCAGTTAAAGCGATGCTGGAAGTAAAAGAAGAAATGGCACCTTACATTGACATCCAACTTGTCGCTTTTCCGCAGGAAGGCATTCACTCTTACCCGAACGGCGCGGAATTGCTGGAAGAGTCGCTGAAAATGGGCGTTGACGTGGTCGGCGGCATTCCGCACTTCGAATTCACGAGGGAGTATGGCGTCGATTCGATGAAGGTTGCGTTTGACCTCGCCGAAAAATACGACCGTCTTATCGACATCCATTGCGACGAAATCGATGATGAGCAATCCCGTTTCGTGGAAGTCGTCGCCAAAGAAGCCTACGAACGCGGACTGGGCTCCCGCACGACAGCAAGCCACACGACGGCGATGGGCTCATACAATGATGCCTATACGTACAAATTATTTAGATTGCTGAAGATGGCTGACCTGAATTTCGTCTCCAACCCTCTGGTTAACATCCACCTGCAGGGACGCTTCGACACGTATCCGAAAAGAAGAGGGCTGACTCGCGTCAAAGAGCTGCAGGAAGCCGGTCTCAATGTGTGCTTCGGTCACGATGACATCTTTGATCCATGGTATCCGCTAGGCACGGGCAACATGCTTCAGGTGCTGCACATGGGCATCCATGCATCGCAGTTGCTCGGTTACGATCAAATCGTGAACTCAATCGATCTCATTACGAAAAATAGCGCGAGAACGCTGCATATCGAGGACGTGTACGGTATTGAAGAAGGCAAGCCTGCCAACTTCATCGTTCTTGAAGCGGAGAACGAATATGAGGCTATTCGCAAACAGGCGGCAGTGCTTTATTCGTTCAGAGGCGGCCGCAAAATCGCGGAAACGAAGCCGCGGGACACGTCGATCGTTCTTGAGGGCGGTTCAGAGAAAGTTACTTTCAATAAATAATCTACCATGTATTAAAGTCCGCGGATTCCGCGGACTTTTTTGTTTAACAACAGCCTGATGGATCATGAAGGCGGATTGTTTATCGTCATACCCGCACTTCATCGTATGTTGGAGCCGACAGGAAAAGCATTTTGCGAATGGTTTGAACAGCAGGAGAAATATAAGATGACGGGTGCATGGTTCGAGGAATTCTTGATTCATGGCGAAAAAGTCACTTTAGACACACTCATCAGGATACATTACGGAGTGAAGTGGTTATAGATTTATGAAGTGAACTATCGGGAAACTATTGATCCATAATCATCTGGAGATGGGTGGCGCCAGCAATGAATCGGCAGCCTATTTCAGTTAACGGTCATAATCGTTCGAAATCAATGTTGAACTATTAAAAAAAGCGCGCCATCACAACTGATGGTGGGCTTTTTTCTATTGCCAGAAAGGTGGTAGCATGAAGTTTCATTATGATCCAATAGCCTCCAGACAATGATGAATTTATATGCTAAGTATATAGACAAGAGATGCCTTCAACCAGATACTGTTATTTACTTTTATACATACATTTTGAGGTGTTTCTAAATGAAAAGTAAACGCCGACGTTGACATCAAACACAGTAAATATTTATTTTTGTCTGGTGTCAAGAGGTGTATACGAAAGTAAAGACTAGTATATAGAACAGCGGGGGGCTTCTTTTTATACTTGAAATATGAAATACTGCATTATCATTTGCAGCGAAAACTATAACGAAATGTACCGGAGGGGTAAAATTTGAAGAGCAAAAAGGCACTTGTCATGATCTCCTTGACGCTTGCATTGGCGATTACAGGCTGCGGTTTCAAAAAGTCGTCTGAGCCACCACCTGGAAATACCAAGGAACCGGTCGAAACAACAAGCACAGGAAACGGCAATGATATGATTGAGGTTTCAACGGTTTCGCCAAGCGATCCTTACTTGAAATTTGACGAAGGTGAAGACTTCGACAAAAACTCAGTCTATGACGCTTATGAAAAAGATATCGGTGTCAAAATTACAAACAAGTGGATTGCAGATATTAGCCAATTTAAAGAGAGAGTAAAAATTGCTATCGCATCCAACGATCTTCCGGATTTCTTGCTTGTAAACGCTGCACAGCTTAAAGAGCTAACTGAAGCGGATATGATTATGGATTTGACAGAGATTTATGATCAGCATGCTACGGAAGAGACGAAAAAGTTTCTGACCATGGACGGCGGTATGCAGATGAAAACAGCGATGATCGACGGGAAAATGATGGGTATTCCAAGCTCATACAACCCGTTCAACTATCAATTCTTGTTCGTTCGTACCGACTGGCTGAAAGAACTTGGCTTGCCTGAACCTAAAACAATCGATGATTTCATTAAAATTGCTGAAGCAT
The DNA here is from genome assembly GCF_018613005.1 of Paenibacillus sp. ISL-20. Classification (NCBI taxonomy): domain Bacteria; kingdom Bacillati; phylum Bacillota; class Bacilli; order Caryophanales; family Paenibacillaceae; genus Paenibacillus; species Paenibacillus sp. ISL-20. The sequence goes on along the minus strand of NZ_JAGGRD010000014.1, from coordinate 62,315 downwards.
TCAAAGCCAAGAATCCTGGCGGTACAAAAGAAGCTTTCGGTATTGCGGTCAGCAAGAACCCATTTAGTACAGAGACAGGTGTTACCGGTCTGAGAGCGTTCTTGAACGGCTATCATGCTTATGAAAATATTTGGATGGAAGACGGGAACGGCGGTTTGATGAACAGTGATATTCAGCCCGAGATGAAACAGGCTCTTGCGGCGCTGCAAGACATGTTCAAAAAAGGGTTGATCGATCCTGAGTTTGCGGTTAAAGATACGGAAAAAGCTACTGAGCTAATCTACGACGGCAGCATCGGCATGGTATTTGGCGCTTCCTGGACACCGGCGCAGCTTGCGCAAGGGGCTGTGAAAGACGGCAAGGGGGTTCAAGAATGGGGAGTGTTCCCTATCCCTTCAATAGATAATAAGCCTACATTGAATCAAATTGGTCTTGGCGTTGATGAGTACTATGTTATCTCTAAAAAAGCCAAGCATCCGGAAGGCGTAATCGGTTTATTAAACCAATGGATCGTTGTTGACAATCATCCGACAGAAGAGCAGAAGGTATATGGGTATGGTAAAGACCGTGTGGAAAAAGGCAGCAACTACTGGCTGCTTAACCCGCTTCGTGTAGGCAAACAGTTTGACAATAACGGCGAAATTCTGCCTAAAGCCATTGAAAACAAAGACGAAAGCATGTTGAAGGCGATACAAGCATGTGGTGGGAGTATATAATCTCTGGTCCTAATGGTGCCTTTTCTCATGTTCCAGAAATTCAAAAGAACAAGCAATACCTGCAAAACAAATTCTACGGCGCTCCTACTCCGACGATGGCAGACCGTCAAGAAATCTTAACGAAGAAACGTGATGAAATATTCATCAAAATCATGATGAACCAAGTATCCGTAGACGAGTTCGATACATTCGTTGAAGAGTGGAAGAAGCTTGGCGGCTATGAAATCACGAAAGAAGTTAACGAGTGGTATAAATCGCTTCAATAGGATCTGTAGTGCAGGGAGGGATTGAATCGATGCAATCCCTCTTTTTTTTTCAAGAACAATCAGGTTCTTGAGCAGGGAATGCACAGCATGAAAAGTGAATCAGCGAGGTGAAGATATGAATAGTCTGACGCGCATGTGGAAGAAGGAATGGCCGCTTCATTTGATGCTGCTGCCGGGTTTGGCTTTGATTGTTATTTTTAGTTACATTCCTATGACAGGAATCATGATGGCTTTTCAAAAATATGTGCCGAATAAAGGGTTGTTCGGCTCCCCGTTTATCGGATGGAGGAACTTCCAGCTGTTAATGGATTATCCGGATATCGGCCGCATCTTCTTTAACACGGTATACATTGCTGTAATGAAAATCGTTGCCGGTTTGTTCGTGCCGATCACTATAGCAATTTTGCTTAATGAATTGCGTAGAGAATGGATTAAAAGAACTTTCCAAACACTGGTCTATCTGCCCCATTTTTTATCCTGGGTGCTGCTGAGCGGTATCTTGGTCGATATTTTGTCTCCTTCCTCCGGCATATTTAACCAGCTGCTTGGATGGTTCGGCATGAAGCCGATTTTCTTTCTTGGCGATAATAACTGGTTTCCTTATGTCATGGTCATCTCCGATGTATGGAAAGAATTTGGATTTGGCACCATTGTTTATTTGGCGGCGCTGACTGGAATTAATCCTACGCTTTATGAAGCCGCTGAAATTGATGGCGCGAGCCGCTGGAAACAAACGCTTCACGTGACGCTGCCGGGCATGATGCCGATCATCGTTCTTATGCTGACGCTTAATATCGGCAATGTGCTGAATGCCGGATTTGATCAAATATTTAACCTGTACAGCGCGCCGGTTTATGAAAGTGCCGATATCATTGATACTTTCGTCTACCGCATGGGGATACAGCAAGCCCAGTTCGGATTTGCCACAGCTGTCGGCTTATTGAAATCAGTCGTATCCTTTATTTTCATTTCCGTATCCTACGTACTTGCATACCGGCTAGCGAATTACCGTATTTTCTAATAGCGGAAAAGTCGGTGATTCAGAAAGGAGACAGACCGTGGTCATTAAACCGTCATTCGGAAGAAGGGCTTTTCTAGTTTGCAACCTAGTCTTTCTAGCGTTTATATCTTTTTTATGCTTAATGCCGATTATTCATATTTTGGCGATTTCGTTTAGCTCGGGTTCGGCGGCAGCAGCCGGCAAGGTTTCACTGTGGCCTGTAGAATTTACAACGGCGGCTTATGATAACGTGTTCGGCAAGCCTGAATATTTGAGAGCCTTTGGCGTGTCTATTCAACGAGTTTTTATAGGGACGGCATTAAGCATGCTGTTAACGATTGTTACAGCTTATCCTTTATCCAAGGATCGCAATACGTTTCGTCTAAGAACCGTTTATGCATGGATCTTCGTTTTTACAATTTTGTTCAACGGCGGGCTAATTCCTACCTATTTGACAATTAAAAACTTGGGACTTATCGATACTCTCGGAGCGTTGGTGCTTCCTATGGCGATTAACGTGTTCAACGTCATCCTGTTATTGAACTTCTACCGTAATTTGCCCAGGGAGCTTGAGGATGCTTCACGGATTGACGGAGCCGGGCATTTTGCAACACTTTGGAAAATATATGTTCCGCTATCGTTGCCCGCACTGGCGACAACGGGGCTGTTTACGATGGTAGGGCATTGGAATAGTTGGTTCGATGGCATGCTGTATATGAATCATCCAGAAAATTACCCGCTGCAAACTTTCTTGCAAACCGTTATTATTAAGATGGATTTTCGATTTCTTAAATCAGAAAATGTGGAACTCATGCTCCAGCTGTCTGACCGTACAAGCAGGGCGGCACAAATCTTCGTTGCGGCTTTCCCGATTCTTATTGTCTATCCATTCTTGCAGCGGTTTTTCATCAAAGGCATTGTAATGGGAAGTGTAAAAGAATAGACAGGAAGGTCGTAGAACTCGGGCACAGGAGAACAAACGATGAAAAGTATATTCTTTTTACAGGATTCCTCTATATTCAAAAAAATAATGGCTGCCTTTTTGGCGGCCTTGCTGCCGCTTATGGCTATTACGTGGATGATTAATGAGCAAGGGGCCAATCATATCCGCAGTGAAATATCCGATTCGATTTTGAATACGACGCGGTTTTATTTAGACTCCCTGGATCAGGAAGCAGACCGGATCAGCCGATATTTGCCTAATTACGTCATGGACAGGGATTTAATGGAAGTGGCGGCGACAGGTGAGCATATGAACTCCTATGAGCGGTCGTATAAAATATTGGACATTCAGCACCGCCTGGATTTGATGAAAAATTCCAGTCCGTTTATTCGCGAGGCGAAGGCGTACATTCCGCTTATCGAGCGCACCGTGCTGAGCAACAGCTTTGAAACCAAACTGAATGCGGAAGAATATGAAGCGATGCAGTCAGAGAAGAAGCTGTATACGGAGCCCTTTATTTATTGGCAGGATCAGCTGTTTATTACGATGCAATACCCTGCAGGCAAAAAGGACCCGCTCTATGTGGTAGGCGTAGAGCTCTCAACCGGCAAAAAGAAAAATTAGCGCAAATCGGCAATAGCAGGGGAGGCCAGACCGTACTGTTTAATCTGGAGCGCGGCTGGGAAATCAATAGCGGCTCCGACCTTGAATTGCATGATCTGATGAAGCAGCTGGCTTTTGAAAAGCAGGCAGCAAAAATGGATGAAGGCTATGATACGATTCATTATAAAAGTAAGCGATTTCTAACCGTATTCAAGTATTCCAGCCTCTGGAATTCATACATGGTAACGAGCATACCGGAAGAGATGATTCTCGGTTCGCTGCAGGTTTATAAAGCTTGGTTTTGGTGGGCATGCGCGCTTGCTGTTTTTATTTTTTTATTCTTCACCTATTTTATAATCCGGTTAATATACCGTCCGTTGTTAAAGCTGGTGCGTTCCTTCCGCCGCATGCAGCAAAACGAGCTGGAGCCGATCTTGATCGACCGCAGGAAGGATGAGTTCGGCTATTTATACCAGGCTTTTAACGATACTGTGAAATCTTTGAAAACACTGATTGAGGAAAATTATGAGCAGCAAATACGCAATCAGCGTTCGGAGCTGAAAAGATTGCAATCGCAAATTAATCCTCATTTTTTATATAATTGTTTTTTCGTGCTTTGCCGCTTGATTAAATCCGATAGCCAGAAGGAAAAAGCCTACCAGTTCTGTTTATACATCGGGCAATATTTTCAGTTCATTACTCGTCATAATGATGACGACATCCCGCTGGAGATGGAGCTTGAGCATTCCCGCACATATGTGGAGATGCAGTCGATCTGTTACGGGGATCGAATCCAAGTGCTGTTTGAAGTCGAAGCCCAGCCGATTGAAGTCCCCCGATTGATTTTGCAGCCTATTATTGAAAATGCTTACAAGTACGCCCTCGGCAATATGCGCGGTACGGGCGAGCTATGGGTGCACAGCAAGCTGCGAAATGATGCTTTTTACATTTATGTAGAAGATAACGGCGAGTTCATTACGGACGAGGAGATCGAAGTCCTTGGCAAGAGGCAGCGTTATTCAACCAACCAGATTGAGGAGACAACCGGCATGCTTAATGTTCATCGCAGAATTCAGCTTCGTTATGGAGAAGAGTATGGGATTACCGTATCACGCTCTGAGCTTGGCGGGCTTCAAGTTATTATTAAACTGAGCATGAGCTAAGGAGGAATCGCCATGTACAGGCTTTTAATCGTGGATGATCTGCCGATTATTGTAGATGGTCTTCTGGAGTTGTTTGAGAAGACGGAGCATTTGGAGCTTGAAGTCATGAAGGCCTATTCCGGCGAAGAGGCGCTTGAGGTGTTGTCACATCACCGGATGGATATTGTGATTTCGGACATTAAGATGTCCGGCATAGAGGGCATTGAGCTGCTGCAGGAAATAAAATCGCAGTGGCCTGCGTGCAAAGTTATTTTATTGACAGGGTTCAATGATTTTCACTATGCGAAGAGCGCGCTTACATTTGGCGCCTTTGATTATTTGCTGAAAGTGGAAAGTGACGAGAAGATCATTCATACAGTTGAACGGGCGATAGAGGAAATTGAAGAGGAACAGGATCAGGCGCAAATGATCTTGCGTGCCCAGTCCAAAATGAGAATAGCGATGCCTTCCTTGCAGAAGGAATATATTTGGGGCTTATTTCAAGGCAAGACGATGACGGGGCAGCAGCTTCGGGACGCTTTTGCGGAAATTGACATTCCGCTCGACGCATCGCTGCCTGTCTATTTACTGATTGGCCGGATCGATGCCTGGAAGGAAATGTTCACGGCGCCGGATAAGGCTTTGCTCGCTTACGCTCTGCAAAATATCGGCGATGAGTATTTATCCTCCCACATGCGCTGCTTCTCCGTCGTATTTGATATGAACAAAATGGTATGGATCTTTCAGCCTAAAGCCAGTCCGGAGATAACGACGGATACCGGTACGATGGAATGGACAAGGGCATACCGCTATGTGAGCGGCAATTTGGAGACGATACAGGCGACCAGCAAAAAGTTGCTGAGCCTCTCCGTATCTTTTCTTATTGGCAGCGAGGCTGTCCCATGGAATCGGCTGTCGGATCGTTTTCATGCGATGAAATACGGTCTTATGCAAGGCCATGGTTTGTTCCATGAGGTCATCATGACAGATAAAGATATTCAGAAGTCCGAAGAAAAAGAGAAGGCGAACAGCTATCATGACAGCTTTTTACACGCTCGCGTCCAGCTGCTGATGAGCAGTCTTGAAAACAATCACCGTGAGCAGTTTAATCATCTATTTGTTGAATTGACAGACATCTGGAACGATCAGGATACTCCTTATGAGCGCAAGATTGAGTTGTACCATTTCCTATCTGCGGTATTTCTGGCGCATTTGCACAAAAATAAAGATATGCGAGACTATCTGAATTCCCAGATTAATTTAGATATGCTGTTCCGCCAGGAGGAGACCGCTTCATGGACGGAGCTCATTCCATACTATTGGCAAATGGCGGACTGCTTTTTTGAATGGAATGCGATTCGAGGAACAGAACTGCCGGCGGAGGTCGTCAATAAGGTGCATCGCTATATAGAGGGGCATATTGCGGATGATATATCCCTAACCGCTATTGGGGATTATGTCAGCTTGAATCCATCCTATCTATCAAGGCTTTACAAACAGATAACGGGAATTGGACTCTCTAAATACGTAAATGATTACCGCAATGTCATTGCAAAGGACATGCTGCTCAATACATCCATGAAGGTCAATGAAATTTCCTCCAAGCTCGGCTACAATTCAGCGCTTGCCTTTATCCGCTTCTTTAAGAAGCAAAATGATATGACGCCGCAGGATTATCGGACGGCCCGAGCTGAATCGATGCAGCAAGGTCAATAAATGTATATGGAATGTAAGCAATGATCTATTTTGATGCGCGGAATCACCCCTTACAATGAAAATATGATGCAATTGTATAGGCAAGGGGGACTAACATTGAGAACATTAACGGCTGTACTATTAGGCGCAGGCAGTAGAGGAAGATACATCTATGGACCGTATGCGGAAAAATTTCCGAATGAGCTGAAGTTTGTTGCAGTAGCCGAACCGGATGATGAACGCAGACAACGTTTTGCAGAGATTCATCAAATCGCTGAAGAGCATGTTTATCATTCTTGGGAACAAGCATTCGAGCAGGGAAAAATAGCCGACGTGATGATCATCTCCACGCTTGACCGGATGCATTATATACCGGCAATGAAAGCGCTGGAGCTTGGTTACCATGTCATGCTGGAGAAGCCGATGTCGCCGAATGTGCAGGAATGTATAGAACTGGAGCAAGCTTCACTTAAGCATAAGCGTTTGCTGGTGGTCACGCATGTGCTTCGCTATTCCCCGTTCTGGTCGGGCATCAAGAAATGCATCGAGGATGGGGAACTGGGCGCAATCGGCACCATTCAGCTGACCGAGAACGTAGGCTATCACCATATGATTCATAGCTACGTACGCGGCAATTGGCGCAATTCCGAGGAAACAAGCCCGATGATTTTGGCCAAGTCCTGCCATGACCTGGACATCATCTCCTGGCTGATGGATGAGCCGTGCACAGCGGTCAGCTCCTTTGGCTCATTGCTGCATTTTAAAGCCGAGAACGCGCCCGAGGGTGCAACGGACCGCTGCATCGATGGTTGCGAAGCGGAGAGGGAATGTGCCTTTTCAGCGATTAAAATGTATTTGGAGCAACCTGCCGATCATTGGGCGCGCTATATGACGCACGATTTATCACAGGAAGGCATTATCCGGGCGCTTAAGGAAGGACCGTTCGGCCGCTGCGTCTATCGCTGCGATAACAATGTTGTTGACCATCAGGTCGTCAATATGGAATTTGCCACCGGCGCCAACGCTAACTTTATTATGTCGGGATTAACCAAGAGCGCTACCCGCCGTGTGCAGATTATGGGCACGCAGGGAGAGATCATTGGTGACATGGATAAGGGCTCATTTACGCTGTACCGCTATGCGACGGGCGAAGAGATTGAAATTAAATGCAGTGTGCAGGGAGACGGCCACGGCGGAGGCGATGAGCGCATGGTGAGCTCCTTCCTCAAAAATGTACATAAGTTCGACCGCAACCCGTCTCAAGGCCTCACATCGGCTACAGCTTCCTTGCAAAGCCATTTGATTGCCTTCGCTTCCGAACGATCCCGTTTACAGCAAGGCAGAAGCATAAAGCTGGCAGAGATGTATCAGAAGTAAGAAGTGGGCGTTTAATTGTTGAAGTTACGGAATTTGAATTAAACCACAAACTCACCGTATGAGTTGAATGAAGCCGCGACGGTGGACGGCGCCATTGCCGCTGCAGATGATGATCTGCCGGCAAATGGTTTACCGTCGGACTGATCTTCAAAGACATTTCGCGAGCAAAGAAGGGAGTGGGGAATGAGATTTTTTGTTTTTGAAAGCGATTTCAATTAAGGCTTGTATCCAATTTCGTGAAAGGGGGGATCCATTCAGGTATTCATCACGATGTGGTAAAGATTTCAGGTATTTCTACACACACGAGACTAAAAAAGGAGTTGACACAGATGAATTCAAATAAGAAATGGGGATCCGCCCTGCTGGCAGCTGTACTGCTGATGACCCCGGTTTCTGCGGTGCAGGCGAAATCGCCTGTTCCGGCAGTAATTAGTGCGCAGGCGGAAGATGCAGACCAGATGGAAGGAAATAATGCGGGAAATCCACAGTTCGTATCGGATCAACCGACAGATGTCGGGGAACCGGATGCGGAACAGGCATCCTCAGCACCGAATGCAAACAAGGCGGGAGTATCTTCGGCAGTAGAGGAGACGCAATTCCGCAATCTTGCGGCCGGCCTCCCTTATGAATGGTCTGAGGAGCCAGACGCGTCGCGTCCTGACGGCGGGTACAAGCTTACGGATGGAAAATACGGCACATTGGATATGAATGACCCGGCATGGGTAGGGCATCAGCGTGGAAAAACGCGGGAAGTCGTCTTTGATCTCGGTGAGGAAAAATCAATCGGAAAGATTACAGCACACTTTTACCAAGATTATCCTACCAACTCGATCCTCGTACCTTTGACGGTATCCATGTATGTCTCCGACGATAAAGAAAATTGGGGACTGTTGTCCCATAACGCCACCCAGCTGCTCTGGGGGGAAGGACCGCCAAGACAGGAAACCTTTGAATGGGACGGCAAACGGGATGGAATCAAAGGTGGGAATACGGACGGCAAGCTGGCTTATGCCCGTTATGTCAAAGTCACCTTTACGATGCATCCTACACAATGGTCATATATTGATGAGATTGAAATTCGGGGTACCGATGGACAGGCTGACGGATCAGTAAAGGTCCCTGCCGAGCATCCGCAATTTATGGCGCCGGGAGAAGCCACTGCAGGCATCCGCAATCTCGGACTGCTTTATAATGGGTATTATGCGGATGGTTTAGGTGATTGGAGTAAAGAGCGGATCATCCCGAACATCAGCTATGTGGATAAAGAGGGCAACCCGAAAGATTGGCTGTTTGACGGCATTTTGTATTTGGGGCTTAACACCCCCCAAGGCCATGATTTTGGCCTGGGGGAAACGAACCTGAATGAATGGAATTGGTATTTGGAAAAAACGTTTAAAACGGATGGCGATATGCAGCATTTAAACGAAGCTACCAAAGAGGTTGCCGAGAAACTGGGCCAGCCGGACCACAAGGAAAAAGTCGTGTTGATGGTTCCAAATCCCGGAGAATCAATGAGAGACTTTGGTGTCATTAATGGAGAAAATTTAAGTTTTGACGCAGCTGATGGCGGAGAAGAAGTAGCATTAGCAAACCGAGTCAAGGCGATACAGTGGTGGCTTGATGAGGTTGAAAATAGATGGAATGCTGCCGGGTATTCTAATCTGGAGCTTGTCGGGATCTACTGGCTCGATGAACAAATCAGCACAAGCAAATCGGGTCCGGCTTTACTCCAGGCTGCTAGTGAAAAAATTCATAATAAAAACCTTAAGTTTTTCTGGATTCCGCATTTTATGGGATACAAAGTGTTTATGTGGAAGGACGTAGGCTTTGACAACGTTGCCTTCCAGCCGAACTATTTCTTCGAGGCCTTGGGTTACGATCGTCTGGAGGATGCCGCGAACCTGGCAAAGCAATACGGCATATCCAACGAAGTCGAGTTTGATGACCGGATGTTGACCGACGGCGTGTTCCGTGAGCGATTTATCGACTACTTGAACAGCGGCGTTGAAACAGGCCTGATGCAATACGGATTCAGAGCTTATTATCAAGGGAATAATGCCGTTTACAATGCGGCGGTCAACCAAGATCCTTCCAATCGCATTTTGTATGATTGGTTGTATCAATATGTGAATGGAACATATGAAATAAATAATGCGGCTCCGCCGGAGGCAGCCGTACAAATGAATGGACAGCCTCTTCAAAGTGGCGCTTTGGTAAATGAAACAGAGCCGCTCCAGTTTACGTGGCAGTTAAAGGATGACGATGGCGTGACGAAAGTGACGGCTCAGTTTGACGGCAAGCCTTATACGGCCGGAACAACCATAAATCTGTCGGGTGCACCGGGAAAACATGAATTGCTTATTACCGTAACGGCGGGCAAGTCGCAAAAAACGTCTTATATTATCGATGCCCGTGCAAACGCGGACAGCATGAAAACATTGGTGAACCGATTTGCGGAACAAAATCAGTTTACGAATGCCGAAGCGCCTCGTTCTTTGAACAATTATCTAGAGCTGATGAAACGCTACGAAGGAACGGATGCGACACAGTTTGACAAATATCTGAGAGGTTTTAACGTGAAACTTGATATTTTGTTGAAAGATGGCGTTATAAAAGAACCAGCGTACAGCGCGCTAAAGGAAGACGTTTATTACCTGATTGGAAACTTGGCGCAAAATAAAAAGGCGGAAGCCTCTTCAGTAGAAGGCGGCAGCCCGAATTTGCAACCTGAAAAAGCGGTGGACGGATTCCCAGCGACAAGATGGGCCAGTGATTACACGAATAATAGCTGGTACCAGGTCGATCTTGGCGAAACCAAGGAATTTGATACCGTACGAATCAGCTGGGAATTTGCGCGTGCTAAAACCTACAAACTTCTTGTATCTGACGATAAGCAGAATTGGACCAGTGTGATCAAGAACAACGAGGGAATCATTACGGCACGTGACGGAAAAGAAACACTTCATTTTGAGCCGGTCAAAGCAAGATACGTCAAATTCCAAGGGCTCGAAAGAAATACGGATTATGGTTACTCCTTCTATGAGTTTGGCGTGTACAACCTTGCGGGAGGCGATGCGGTAACTCCGATCGACGGCGTAAGAGCTGTGGCAGATGTCGCCGCAGGGAAACTGACGATCGATGGTCTGGTAATGAATGGAAGCAGCCAGTCCAAAGTGAATTTGAAAGTACTCGATTCGAAAGGGAAAGTTACGTATGAAGGCCAGACGACAAGTACAGTAACGGGAAGTTTCCAATTCACGATCAAGCTTACCGGTAATCTAAAGGGAACTAACGTTGCCTATCTCTCAATGGATGGTATATCGACTCCCGTGAAGTTTACATTTGATTACAAGCCACAGTGAATGGTAATTATTTCTCGGGCAAGCGAGAATTCGATAACAAACGGCTTGTTTTCGTTGATTTCGACCTTGGACCAAGGCATTTCATGACAAATACTGTAGCGCCATGATACGGATAACTTATAGTTCCAAATAAATAAAAGCCATGGTCACAGCGATAATCTCACGCTGTGACCTATGGCTTCTTCTTTTGAATCGGTCCTGATGCCCCCATGGGAAATATGTGCCGGAGATGTTCTGTCAGCCGAAAAGAAATAATAAAAACATAATAGTAAAAGTATCGATGTTACAATGTTAATAATCTCTACACTAAAATTAATCTTTAATCAAGCGATATAGAAAATAGAGCGCTCGCACCTGAAGTTTGATCGTTTTGTGCAGGTAAGCCTGGATACTTTCAGAAAGCTTCATCGCATGCTCGATGTTCTCTAGATCTAAGCGTGCAATGGATTGTTTTAAGTTCACGGTTTCCTCGGAATAAACAGCGCTCTGCAGTACCTGAAACATCCTAATTTTAAAGAGATGCGCTTCATTATAAAGACGGTATTCGTTATCAGGGTCTCGCTTAGCCGTAAACAGGCCGCTTTGCTCCCAGTAACGGATTGCCGATTTAGGAGCCCCTGTCCGGCTGGAAACCTCGTGGATGCTGAAATGTTGGTTAAAGTCGTAAGCTTGACTACCTTCAGAATACGATTTCAACTCTCTTACCAGTTGATCTAAACTTGCTTTTTCCCGATGCAGCATGACCTCCCGATCCCTGACGATCCACAATGCGTCATCCAACTCATTTCGCCCAAGACAATGCATTACCTCGCTCGTTACTTCCATACCGAATGCGGCAGCCATGGCTTGAATACATGCCAGGTAAGCTTCATGCCGTTCTGTATACATACGATATCCATTTGAAGATCGATCTGCAGGAGGTATCAATCCCTTCGCTTCGTAGTTCCGCAGGGTGCTGCCGCTTAACCCGTATTTTTCTGCCAGTTTTTTTGGTCGAAAGCCCATGTTATCCCACCTTGATAAAAAAATGCGCAAACATTAAAACCATTGTAATGTTATTCTGGATTATTTATTGATTTCCTTCAAATTTATCCTCTAACCTTCCAATTGGCTTACATGTTGTATGATGGAGATAATCCAATTCAAGGAGGAGTATATATGACAGTAAAACCAGTATTCCGTTACGACATGACCATTGAGGAGATTTGTGGGGCAGGTAATCAATATATCGAATCGGTATGGAAAACATTATACGATTCGATGCTTGATGAGTTAACGATCGCTTTTCGTGAAATCGAGGATGCTGCCTATGGGCTTTATTTGGACCAGTTGATGCCCGTAATCTTCGATAGCCTTGAAGATGCAGGTTTCGAAACAACGGAACCCCTCAAGGAGCATGATTTCGTAATCGGGAAATGTCTGCTATTTCGCAACTCGCTTGAAAAATGGGGGACCGAGGAAAATAGGTCCAGAATTTTCTGGAATGTTATACGTAGTAAGGGTAGTCAACAACCCATTGGAACTTTATTGACGGAAATCCCTCATTCTCATCTGAAGTTCGACATTCCTATGGCACCTGTACTATATTCGCTGAAAGAGTATGAGAGGGAACAAATCGCCCGAGGGATTCGACGGATCAAGGAATAAGAATAACGGAACAACGGGGCAATCGGATCGGGCCTCAGACTCATTTCCTTCATTTATTGTTCCCGGCCCAGACGGGGCGTTATGGTTTACGCAGAATCGAGGTGATTCGGTCGGCAGAATAACCACCGAAGGTGATGTAACAGAATTTCCAATTCCAACACTGAATTGTCGGACGACAAGAACATGAAGACTGTGTAAGTCGCATTCTATGCGGCTTTTTTCTTTTAAGTATATAAGTTCTTGTCGTAACACAATGACAAGAACTTATATACTTAACCGAAATTGACAAGAACATGGTTACTTAGCCGATTAGATGAATGTCTAATGTAATTCAATATTGGATACCTTTACTTGGTAGTACCAACGTAGCTGACACGATCCGCAGACACATGGGTAAAAATAAAAGAACCCTTCACTTCTGGCGCTAAATTGGCGGTTTTTGTTTATCGGAACCAAGTTCTTGTCCCGAGTTAAGGACCAGAACTTGTTCCGATTGCCGTAATGGACGAAACTTAACCGATAAGATGGGCGTCTACTTAAATATAAGTAGATCGTGTAAACGAATAAGCCTCCTAAATATGGACTTGATTGGGTTTTGTCGTATTCGTTCGGAAACAACCCCTGTTCATGGTTAGGACAGTCAGAGAAGAAGGGAGTTTCAATAATGCGCTGTTTGGGGATTTGGCTAGCTGCAAACGCTACGATTGAGACATTTTTCATCTAATCCTTCAATAATGTCAAAAGTTTTTTTTGCCGACATCCCCGGAACCCCAGTTTCACGGATTGTCTTTGCTGCCATTACTTGCGATCAGATGTTCTGACCACCCGAGACTTCGATTCTCTGCGCATTAACCCAGCGATTGTCGGATCCAAGTAGGTTGGCGACTGCGGGACCAATGTCGTCGGGTACGCCGACTCGACCAAGGGCAGTCATCGCGGCAAACGTGTCATTGTAAGCAGGCATGTCGCGTACAGAACCTCCTAGGAAATCGGTTTCGATTGCTCCAGGTGCAATGGTATTAGCGGTGATACCTCGGTGACCAAGTTCTTTTGCCAAATAGATGGTTAAAATCTCGACCGCCCCCTTTGCGGCAGAATAGGCGGAGAATCCGGGAAAAGAGACGCGAGTGAGACCCGATGAGAAGTTCACAATACGACCACCATCTGCAAGAAGCGGCAGAAGGGCCTGAGTCAAGAAAAATACGCCTTTGACATGCACATTAAACAGGCCGTCGAACTGAGCTTCTGTAGTTTCGGCATAGTCTATCATTTCTCCGTGGCCGGCATTATTCACCAGATGATTGAAAGTGGCACTATTCCAAGTAGACCGCAGGGTCGAACGAACTGTCTCAACAAAGGCCGTAAAGTTGGCAATGTTTCCAACATCAAGTTGTAATGCCACTGCTTTACGACCCAGAGATTCGATCTCAGCAACAACAGACTTTGCTTCTTCTGCTTGGCTACGATAGGTCAGGATGACATCACCGCCATGACGCGCAATACTGATGGCAGTATTGCGACCAAGTCCACGGCTACCGCCAGTGACGATTGAGATATTTTTCATTGTAACTTCATCCTTTCAGAACTCATTTTTAATTGCATTGTTATCATAGAATATAAAGTTCACTTTAAGTCAAGCCTTTTTCACTGAAAAAATAAGTGTATAATTAAACAGTGTAATCTTTGGTTTAATCATATCTTCCTCATCTTTTATAGCGTAAATACGGATGTTTTAACTAGATTTGCCAAAAAATTAATTAAAGTTCACTTTAATAGGAGGCGATGAGTTTAATTTATGTTGACTATAAGGGAAGTTACTGAATTGACAGGAATGGCGGCTCCCACACTTCGATATTACGAAAAGGAGGGGCTGCTTCCACATGTGAAGAGAAATGAAAATGGGAAGCGGTTATATGACGAAGATGATTTAAGCTGGATACACTTCGTTACTGCGCTTAGAGCAACAGGAATGCCAATTGCTCAAATTCAGAAGTATGTATACTTGTATAAAGAAGGGGACTCGACGATTTCGGAACGAAAAATGATGATGCTCCATCATAAAAAAGAAATTGAGAAAAGCATAAGGGAACTATATTTTAACTTGGATAAAATAAACTATAAACTTGCTCTATATGATGTAATAGAATCTCAGATTGAACGAACTAACATCAAAATTTGATTAATACAAAAACCGGAGGAACGGTAGAAGTAACCGTTCTCAGGGGAACGCTGGATGCCGTGAACGGAGTCTCTAATGACACAAAGTTACCAACAAATTTAAATGTGAAGAAAGCCTGATGAATCAGGTTTTTTATTTATTGAGGAGAAATTGTATCATGAAAAAAATGCACAAATGCGCCTACATTTGTCGAGGACAAGAACATGAGCCGATTACCGATTAGATAAGTATCTAACTATGTTTCCATGCAATTTCATTAAGCTAACGGGCTGAATTGCGCATCTTCCATTATTTGGTGTAGTATGTGAAGTGAAAAGGACGGGACGAACGGTTACAGAGTGAAGAGTGAGAAAGGAGCGAAAATGTGAGGATGTATTCTAAAAGCAATAGAATATTGATTGGTGTGGTTATTATAGTTTGTGTAGTAGGAGGTGTAATGGTATTCCAAAGCACATATGCTAAAAGTACGACTAATCAAAGCCACACAAATTCTCCTAACTATCCTGAAAATAAAAACGGACAGACATACGGTTCTAGCGCAGATGCTACTTCTCCAGAAGCGGAACCTGAATTAGTCAGTGCTATAGGTGTGGATGGCACTGCAGGATATGTGCTAAAAAAAGACTTAGACGGTGAGCTACCAAAATCACCCGAGGAAGCCATTGCAATACAGAACAGTAGATCACCAGATGGTCGTGATATTCCGCTGTTTGATGTTGATGGTGAAACTGTAATTGGTGTGTTTCATGTTGGTGGAAAGTAATAAAAAGGATGTTAAGTGTTATGCCTCCACAATTCATGAACACCGCTCTGTCCGTCAGGGAAGAGGCCGACAGGTTTATTTTAAGAAGACAATTGACAGACGTAAAGAACATGAGTACTTTCAGAGTCGCATAAAATGCGGCTTTTTGTTTGAAGTATATAAGTTCTTGTCGTAACTCCAGGAGACTGCAACGAAAAGTGCATAATCGGCAACAAATTCTTGAAGAAAATGAAAGTAAATATCAACTTGAAGTCCAGAAAGCAAAGCAAAAGCACAGGGGCAAATAGTTAAAAAAAGTATCCTTTCTGAGGAAGCAAATCTTATAGACGTACTTCCTTTTTCAATGGATGGATCATTAAACTAACGGGAAACGATATCCCGGCAATGGAACTCGCCCAACAAATTGGGCAGACGCATGGGGAACTTCATCGTTATGGGGCCCTTTATGAAGTATATTCATGCTGGCAATGGACAACGCTTAAGGTTAAATATTATCTTATGCGGGAGGTCATCGCTTCTTGAAATTTGAACTAGGACGTTGCTTACTGAATGAACGATTGATGGAATCCGGGAAGTCAGCGGAATGGCTGGCAAAAGACTTGCTTTTTAAACCGGAACGAGTTTACGACTTTATTGAAAACAAAAGAGTGATGCCGCTCAAAATTGCCATATCGATCGCTGATTCCATCGGTTGTGATGTTCGTGCCTTGTATGAATTAATTCCGAACGATAATGAAGTAAAGGGTGATTAATGGAATAAGTGGTAGGTTACATTAAGACTACAAATATGATCCATTAAGCTAAGCTAACGGGAAACGACAACTCAATTAAAATAAGAAGGTAGCTGATCATTGTGATCGACTGCCTTTGTTAAACTAACTTGACCTCCGCCTCCGACACGACTGAACCCATATCGGGATACGAACATACAAGTATAAGAAGTCGCGAACACCGCGGCTTTTTCATTCTAAGTATATAAGTTCTTGTCGTGACTCGATGACAAGAGCTTCTAATTGAAACACATCAAAAAAGCCGAATAGCCTGATAGATCATTTTTGTAGCCATAATTGTGTCATTCCAAAGGAAGGGGATTGTAATGGGAGACCCTAGCTTCGTCACTATGAGTCGGGCGGTACATTGCAGGATACGGATTATCCTCTTCTTGCGATATAGGCAGCCAATTGCGCACAACATGAGCTACATTAATTCGTGCAAGCACAACCAAATGAAGACCGCCATCGTCGAATGATTGAACTCACTCAAGTAAGGCCGCCTTTGAAGCTAACGCAGCACAGGCTCGCCGGGCAGGCCCTGGCTGTGACGCATGTAACCGCTCACGAGTTGGGTGCAGCGACCTATGGGATCAGCGCCTTACGTTCAGTACAATACATAAGGAAGTGAGGTGTGAGAAAAATGAGAGCCTTTAGCCCAGAACGCCAAACATTGTTGATAAAATCGATGCAGTCAACTTTAAGCAAACTCGAAAATGCCTATAAGAATATGATTGAGAAAGGAACAAACGCAACCCTCGTTAAGAAACGACTGGATGCAGTGAAAATCGCATTAAATAGTCTAGAAAATGCTTGGCATGGAGCAGAATTTTCATACGAAAAGGAAAACATCCTTGAAGCCCGAAAGGTTATAGTTGGTATTCTTCCATCTGTTGAAAAACAGTATGAAAACGCTAAAGAAGGTAGTCCTCAGAAGACGTTACTTGAAAGACGCATTGCTTCTATTGAAGCAGCTATAGAAGCCCTTGAGGACCACACACAATAAATTTTAAGTGAAAAGGATGGCGACTAGTTATACACCGTCTAAAATAGCCTTGATATAAAAATAACATAAGTCTATTAATTTTTTGTTGGAGCAGGAATGTTATTAATGCGGCTCTCGGCGTAAAACGATACTGGATCAAGGATAGAAGACCAGCAGGATTACGCTCAAAAAATAACGCCGGAAACCGAAGCTCCATATTTAACTTGGAAGTATCAGAAGAACAACGACGCTTCGTTGCGTCGTTGTTCTTGTTACCAATTATTACATACCTTATAATCTTATTGTCGTACATTGCGTGCACAGTAAGGAAAATAAAAAATCAAAATGAAGATAAGGAAGTCACACATGAGAAAATTGCTAGTATGCACGTTAGCTATCATGCTATGTTTAGCTGCGTTTACCCCCGCTATCTACGCTTCTGAAGTCCAAGTATCCGTGGATGGCCGTGAAGTACAATTCCCAGATGAACACCCATACGTCGATCAAAGAACCAACCTTACGATGGTTCCACTTGCTTTTGTATCCTACAAGCTCGGAGCTACTACGAAATGGAACAGGAAATTGAAACAAATCACGATCTTGCTTAACCGTGACATCATTATATTGGTGATTGGCGATAATCATGCACTGGTGAATGGAAAAAGAGTAGACTTTGAGGGGGCGGCGGTGCTCAAAAACGGTCGCACGATGGTTCCGCTTCGCTTTATTAGTGAAGCCTTGCATTCAAATGTAGATTGGCAGCCCTCAAACAATCTGGTGAGCATCATGACCTCAGTGGCCCGTGTTCCGAAAGGAACATGGATATGGGACAGTCACATTCTGAAACAGGATCAAGATAAAATTATAAGCTTTGCAAGAATAAAAGGGATAACGGATATTTACCTTCAGGTTGATAGAGATATAGATCCAGCAATATATGAGGGCTTTATTCGAAAAGCAAAGAGCGAAGGAATTCAAGTGGAGGCACTTGAGGGTCGTCCCGCATGGGCCTATAGGTCTAAGCAGGAGGATATTCAAAAATTTATAGCGTGGGTTAAAGCCTATAACGCCTCTGTTGGCCCGGAAGCAAGCTTTTCGGGTTTGCATTTCGATATTGAACCTTATGCGCTAAGTGAATGGACGAAGGACAATAAGACGATTCTTGAAAGCTGGATGGACAATTTGAGACTGATCGAGAAAGAGACCAAAGGGAGCGGATTGAACATTGCGATCGACGTTCCGTTTTGGCTGAATACGATTAATGTACCGGGGAAGGATTACAGTATGAGCGCATGGATGCTGGAGAAGTTCGATTGCCTAGTCATCATGAATTATCGGAATTATGTGTTAGGCAGCAATGGAATTGTGAAGAATGCGCAGGCCATACTGAGAGAAGCCTCCATGCTGAAGAAGAAAGTTGTAGTTGCTGTAGAAACGCTCGAAAGCAAAGAAGGGCCGCGGGTCTCATTCTATTCCATGAGCAGCGAAGTGATGGAAAAAGAGTTGCAATCCGCCCATAATCAATTGGCGCACTACGCAAGCTATGCCGGCTTCGCCATTCACGATTTCAAAAGCTGGAAGGACATGAAATAAGAAGCTGCTTTTTTGCCTCTGGACCAGATTATCCGGTCCCATCGTCGGAGGCGTGGTGGTTGAACAGTACGGTTTGCAACTCGGCGTGGCATCCAGCGCAATCTTTGTGGCGATTGCTGCTGCCGTTTTGTATGGACTACAGAAACGAAAGCTTGAGATCCGTGATTAGCCTATCAGAGGTTGAAATAACAATCAATGACAAGCTAGAGAAGTAGAGTTCATTTAGCTAACTGAATACGGTAGTTGAACCATGATAAAGAGGCGGCTGATCAAACGATCAGCTGCCTTTCGTTTTTGGGGAATAATGAACAGATCAATACGATGGAAGTCAACGAGAAAAACAAGAGTACAAGCGTGTATGATTCATAATTGACTGATAATTCCATTATGTATGCAATTTTAGACATTCAAAATTGAAGTGTCCAAAATATTAGACATCGTCCATCCAAGCTAATTTCACAGTTTCAGCCGTTTGAGCTTATTGTAGAGCGTAGCCCGCGAAATGCCGAGCTGCTTCGCCAGCGTGTACTTGTTCCCGTTGACCGCTTCAATCGCCTCACGCATTAGGTTCCGCTCGTACTCGTCAAGCCTAGCTTGGTAAGTAGCACCGTCGATGGGTGCGGTGCTTGGACCAACACCCTCTCCTGGCTGCGGACTCTTATCGCCGGAATAAATATGGTCTGGCAAATATTCGCGCCGAATCTCTCCTTCGGTAGAGAAGATGACGAGGCGCTCAATGGTGTTACGCAGCTCGCGGATGTTGCCAGGCCAATCGTAATGAAGCAAATCCTCGAATACCTCCGGCGTAAACGAATGGATATGGCGGCCATAAACGAGCGAGAATTCGTGAAGAAAGGACTGTGTCAGCTCGTAAATATCTTCTTTGCGGTCGCGTAAGGGGGGAACCTCCAACGTTACGACGTTTAGCCGGTAATATAGGTCCTCGCGAAAGCTGCCGTCATCAATCATCCGCTTCAAATCACGGTTTGTGGCTGCGATAATCCGGCAGTCGGCCTGCAGCAACTTCGTGCCGCCGACCGGGAAGTAACTCCGTTCTTGGAGCACGCGCAGCAGCTTGACCTGAAGATCAAGAGGCATTTCCCCGATCTCGTCAAGGAATAGGGTGCCGCCGCGGGCCAGTTCGATCTTTCCTTTCTTCCCTTTCGGGTCTGCACCTGAGAAAGCGCCCCGTTCGTAGCCAAATAATTCGCTCTCGAACAGTGCGGCTGGTATGGCTCCGCAATTGATTGCAATGAAGGGGGCGTTCATCGACTCGCGGGACTCGTGGATCGCCTTCGCGAATAATTCTTTTCCGGTACCGCTCTCACCCAGGATAAGCACCGTCGCTTTCGTCGAACTGATCTTCTTGATCGTTTCGATACTGTGTTTAATCGCGCGGCTCGTTCCCTTGATATGCTGAAATGGGTCTGCCGCAGGGTTCAGCAGGGCCACTTCCTTCTGAAGATGATGCACCTTGCTTGTCATCTGCAGCAGCTCTTGATGCAGCCGCATTTGGGTGGTCAGGTCTGATTCCGCCGCAACGGCGCCAATAATCCGATCCTCGAGAGTAACCGGATTCGAATTAATTAGGACGAATAGGTCGTGCCGCGGCCGATGCTGCATTTTATGGGCAGGCTGGCCGGTTTCGAGCGTGCGAAGAGACTGCAGACGATCGATGGGAAAGAAATCCGAAGCAGGCTTGCCGATGATATCGTCTTTCGGAATGGAGAATATATGCTCCGCTCCTGACGTCCAGACGGCTACACATCCTTCCTCGTCAATCAGCGTAATGGCAACGTCCGGGTCCAAGGTATCCAGCGTTGTTGCAAAATAAGCCTCCAGCACCCGGTGAGCCTGGACCGCCGCATCCATAACATCCTGTGCGGAAAGGTAACCGACAGCCTTGCCGTCGTTAAGAACGATCGCCAATGAACAAGAGTTGAAGGCAGCAGAGACTATCGTTAACGGATCATCTGTGTTTACAGTCTTGACGTTGATCAGGATATCTTGAACATTCAGAATGGTTTCGGCGGCCGATACAGGCAGCAGTGCATATTGACCGGACTCATCCCTGACAAAAACAGGGGTAAACTCGGCAGCCATCCGCGCACCCCGGATGGCTACAAGGTCGGTCAGATCTACAATTATGCAGTCCGTGCGGATGAAATGCTCCACGGCCGGCAATAGATGCTTCATTCGATTGCCCCCTATTTTATGGGAAATGTAAATGCTTACAATCTTGTATTAGGGCCATTATACCGGGCTTGTTTTCCAGTGTAAATCATTTGAACATATTTTTGACGACCATCCATAAATTAGCAGGCTTTTCTGCCAGCCGTCGGGTGTAGTACGGGTACCACATGCTGCCGTAGGGCATATAGCAGCGGATTCGATAGCCTTCCTTCGCCAATTGAGCCTGGTCGTTCATTCGCAGGCCGTATAGCATCTGGAATTCGTAGGCATCGTTCGGGATGCCGTTCTTAAGAGCATATCCCTTGACCCAATCGATGATGCGATCATCATGCGAGGCAATGGCGGTGTACACGCCTTGGTCAAGATGCATTTGAATGAGGGTTTTGAAGTTATCGATGACTTCGCTCATTTGCTGATAGGCAACGGATGCCGGCTCCTTGTACGCTCCTTTTACGAGACGGAGGTTTACACCAGCTTCAATCAATCGCTTCACATCTTCTCGTGAACGCAGCAAGTAGGCTTGAATCACAGTCCCGACATTGGTTAATCCCTCCCCGTGAAGGCGAAGAACGATATCGATTGTCGCTTGTGTAAAGGGGGAATCCTCCATATCGATCCGTACGAAATTGTTATCTTGTTCAGCCTGGATGACGATGTCCCGAATGTTGCTATAGCATGCTTCCGGATCAAGGGCCAAGCCCATCTGCGTTGGCTTGAGTGATACGTTGGAGTTCACCTTCCGCATGGCGATCCCATTAATTAAGCGTATATATTCCTCTCTGTAGCCTGCTGCTTCCGATAACTGTGTGATTCCTTCCCCCAGATGATCCAATGTGACGATGATCCCTTTCTCGTTCAACCTCTCAATTTCATCCAACGCTTGCTGCAAGCTGTTACCTGCAATGAATTTAGCTGCTAATTTACGGCCGTAACGAAGGGCAAGATGCTCGACCAGTTTATTGCCGGAAACTGATAATAATACTTTTCGATAGAGTTCAGTACTATCCACGGCTGATTTCTCCTTTCAGGCTGTCATTGCTCGCGCAATGAATCTTTACCAGATTAAACTGCAAGCAAAAATCGTTCCAGACGAAAGAAACAAGCACAGTTGGCACGATAATTGCTTATTATCCAAGAGGACCGGTGGAATAGGGTTTGACGATTCCACCCAAATCACACAAAAAAGGGTGGGTAATAATTATGAGAACTGAATTCAGGAACGAGTCGTTTGTTAACTTTAAGGATGAGCGTAACAATGCGGAATATGACCGCGTACTTGAGCAGACGGAGGCAGGACTTGGCAAAGAGTATCCGCTAATCATCGGAGGTGAGCGCATCATGACTGAGCACAAAGCCGTCTCCATTAACCCTGCGAATAAAGCTCAGCTGGTCGGTATCGTATCTCAGGCGAATGTACAATATGCGGAGCAGGCAATGCAGGCGGCTGCAGCTGCCTTTGAGACTTGGAAGCGGACTGATCCGAATGAGCGTGCTCGTTATTTATTCCGGGCAGCAGCTATTTTGCGCCGGCGCAGACATGAATTTTCCGCCTTGATGACATTTGAGGCTGGGAAGACCCGGGTAGAAGCGGATGTTGAAACGGCGGAGGCGATCGATTTCCTGGAGTTCTATGGACGCGAGATACGGCGGCTTAGCCAGCCGCAGCCATTAACGGTTAGCCAGGAAGAAGAGAATGAGCTGTATTATCTGCCTTTAGGCGTCGGTGTCATCATTCCGCCATGGAACTTTCCATTGGCCATTATGGCAGGCATGACGATGGCTGCCGTTGTATCCGGGAATACCGTCGTCCTTAAACCGGCCAGTCCAACACCTGTCATCGCTGCCAAATTTATGGCACTGCTCGAAGAGGTGGGGTTGCCGTCAGGCGTCGTCAACTTCGTTCCTGGACCGGGTGGGGAGGTCGGCGATTACCTTGTTGACCACCCACTGACCCGTTTCGTCAGCTTTACAGGCTCCCGCGATGTTGGACTCCGCATCAATGAACGGGCGGCCAAGGCGCAGCCTGGGCAAAAATGGATCAAACGTGTCATTGCGGAAATGGGCGGCAAAGATGCGATCATCGTTGATGAGGATGCAGACCTCGATCTCGCGGTGGACGCCATAACGCTGTCCGCCTTCGGTTTCTCCGGGCAGAAGTGTTCGGCTTGTTCCAGGGCTATCGTACATGAGAAAGTCTACGACATCGTGCTGCAACGTGTAGCGGAGCGGGCAAGTCAGCTGATAATGGGTGTCCCGGCAGCCGCCGCAACCGATGTAGGTCCTGTTATTGATGAAAAGGCATACCTCAAAATTCAGGAGTATATCGAAATCGGAAAACAGGAAGGACGCTTGGTTCTTGGTGGCGGCACAGGAGATCCGAACGGATTCTTCATCGAACCGACGATTTTCGCGGATATAGACCCGAATGCCCGGATTTCGCAGGAAGAAATATTCGGTCCGGTGGTTGCATTCACGAAGGCGCAAACCTTTGATGAGGCGGTGGCGTATGCCAACAATACGGATTATGGCTTGACCGGTGCCGTCATTTCTCGTAGCGGGCCGAATCTGGAGAAGGCAAGACGCGAACTTTTCGTTGGCAATCTGTATTTCAATCGCAAATGCACTGGCGCCTTGGTCGGAACGCATCCGTTCGGCGGATTTAATATGTCAGGCACGGATTCAAAAGCCGGCGGTCGGGATTATTTGCTGTTGTTTACGCAGGCAAAGCTGGTAGCTGAGCGCTTCTAACAGGATGAACATCAAATCGCTCAACATATGTAGTCTAAAATATTAGACACGAAATCATGATGTTCATTTTGAATGTTTTTGAGTATAGTCAAGAGGGAACAGTATATTCATTGAAGAGAGCATGCGGGAGGAGGAGAATCTGTTGCTGGGCTATCAATTAGTGCAAGACCAAAGCACGAAGCTGGCGATAACTCCTGAACTGAAGCAATCGATTCATATATTAACCATGTCCGCCGAAGACCTGGTCCGATATTTACAGGAGCAGGAAGCTGAAAACCCGGTCCTTGAGCTGGAATTCAGACGGGATTACGACGCTTATGGCTACAGGAGCAGGGCCACAATCAGCAATGGGTACGAGATGGACCCATTACGGAACGCAAGGCAGTCGGAGGACACGTTGGAGTCAAGGCTTAGGAGCCAACTGCGTATGCTCCCCCTGCCAAGGGAGGTATACCGAATTGCGGCATTTATGGCGGGGAATCTAAGTGATGACGGATATCTGGATATCCCGATCACCGAAATCAGACGGAAGCTTAGCGTATCAGAAGAGCTTATTCGGACCGCGCATGAGGCATTGCAATCGTTAGAGCCTGCCGGTGTCGGCTGCAGAGATTTACGGGAATGCCTGCTGCTGCAGATTATTAGAGATCCGGCGGCCGCTCCGTATGCCTATGAAGTCGCAGACCGGTATATGTCGGAGCTGGCATACGGGAAGCTGGAGAAGATCGCAATGGCTTTGAACATACCCATGGAGACGGCAAGGACGGCATCGGAATATATTCGCGGATTGAATCCTCGTCCGGGGCTGGCGTATGCCTCGTTAGAGCCAGCGTATATCGTTCCGGATGCGATCGTCGAAAACTATGAGGGTGGCTTCATAGTGTCGATCCATCCGGAAAATCTCCCCAAGCTCTCCATTAACAACTCCTCCCGAGAATGGGTTAAGTTGCGGGGATCAGCCGAAGCCACTTCGTATTTGAGCAGCTGCGTCCGATCTGCCCGTTGGCTGGTTCGGAGCTTGGAGAAGAGGAACCGGACGCTGATGAGGGTCGTCAATGCCATTATGGAGGAGCAGCGACAGTTTCTGGTTGAAGGAATCAAGGGAATTGCACCGATGAAGATGAATACGATATCCACCAAACTGGACCTGCATGAATCGACCGTTAGCCGGGCGCTGAACGGTAAATTCGTACTTACGCCGCACGGTGTGCTCCCTCTCAAATATTTTTTCTCCGCTAGACTATCGACGACGGGCGGTAGCGGTGTATCCTCCCGGAGTGTTAAAGCCCGAATCAAGGAGCTTATCGATGCCGAAAATGAAAACATTCCCTATTCGGATCAGCACATAGCGGATATGCTGCGTGCGGAGGGAATCCGGCTGTCTCGCAGAACGGTTGCGAAGTATCGGGAACAAATGCAGATTATGTCCTCCTCGTTCCGCAAGCGTAGATAGAAAAGGGTGTCTCGGACAGGTTTCCGAGACACCCTTTCTTGGGTGCGCCCAGCATGGGCGATAACTTGGAGATGAAAAGTCCGCGTATAGCCGTATGCGCGATATTACAGCGCTCGATTACAAACGAAAAGCTCGCACAGGCAGGATACTATGACTTTCCTGCGCAGTACGAGAGCCTGCGTAACTTGCACTTAAGCGATTGAACCGCCGTATACCGAACTTACGTACGGTGGTGTGGAAGGTCGGCTACTCAACTAATGGGTAGCCTCCCATTCGATTTTCAATCCTCCTGAGGCGGTGCGTTCATTTTCCTTCAGTCGTCTGTTGTATCGGCATCGTTCTGCTCTCGTGTCAGCGAACTTGCAAACGATCCGATTCCCTTCATCATAATGTCAAGCGACTCCATTAAATGGTAGAGGATTACCGGAGGAACGGTGTCGTCATCAGGCATCCCGGCTTCCTCTGCGAGGTTGATGATATGGTCATATCCAATAACCTGCATACAGATCTGATGCAAAAATCCGACCGATTCATAGTAAATGCGGTTCGTCGGATTCATATCCTGCTCACTCATAGAGGCGTTCCGAATATCGCAGCATAGCTTGAACAGATTAACAGCCAATGTTTTCAGAACCGATGAAAGGTCTGCATAGGCGCTTTTGCTGCCGGAAGAAGAATCTTGGTAGTGACTTTCTGCAAAATAATCAGTACGGGTAATTTGCCTTAAGTAAGAGACGGTTCTCTCCGTTAATTCGCAATACGAATGGGGCATGGCAGCATCCGGTGCGGAATCGATCCGGATGCTCTTTAATCGGGAGGCGGCTTCCGTGAGCGGCGTCGCATCGAGCTGCAGCTGCTTCGCGGATTCCCTGAAAGAACGGATCAGTCGTGTCGACACCATCATAACACAATCCGCGGTATCGGCCGGATGTTGTCCCTCGAGAAGTTCTTTTGCCATCCATAATCGATACTTTAATCCCTCGATGGCTGTGATTAACTTGTGCGAAAGTTGATGGGTGGCGACATTTAGCGTGGTCGAAATGATCCAATCGGCTGTATGAGGGCCGTTCACGTGAATGTCTGGATCAACCACCGCATAGGTTCCTTTATCCTCAAGCATCAGCTCCAGTACCCGGTTGGCAAGCACCTCGTTCATATTCACATTCAGGATATTGCTTGAAGAACCATGGATATAATCTGTAATAAATTGCTCCGAATGCTTTCCATCCATGATTTCATCCGTCGCCTTCATAATGAGATTTCCGATTCGCTCCGGCACGATGCTATGGTCTATGCCTGCACGTACGACTGCGCTTTTGACGGAAGCCAAAGCCTTAATAAATTCGCTATGGACGCGAGCGTTCACTTTGGGATATTCTCCGGCAGCGCGCATCGTCTCCACACCGTAGTATGCATGGGAGGGCTCGTTGACCTCTCCGTTCTTGTCCCGCTCAATTCTTAACATCATCATCTCATCCCTTTCGAAAATGTTGTGTCGTCATTTCCTTATGGGGATAACAAGCAATTTTCGTGCCACCAAGATGGGATTTTCCGAGATATGGGCTCTTTGGATGAACAATTCATTCATCAAGACGAGTCCTTCTCTGAAACGTTAATCTTAGCGACCGCTGCATGACTTATTTTCAAAATTGGATAAAGGACCCTAACTCACATGTTAGAAGATTAGTATGAAGGAACGCGCCCACGGCTACCATGGGCTAAAAAGATTCCTCCATTAAAAAATGATGTACAACATAATTTGAGTTTGCTAGAAAAATTAATGTGTACAAAATGCGAGGGTCTGGAAGGCGCGGTGGAGTCGGTGTGAAAAAGGGACCCAATCCAACAACGGAACGGGTCCCTGCTTCATTTCTTACGGCTTGGCGGTTCCGTTAATCTTCTCGAAGTACGGGGCCAGCTTGGAGGCAAGTTGCTCAAACTGCTGCTGTTCTTCTTGAGTCAGCATCTCCTCATGACTGACTCCTTTTTCATCGGTCATCTTCAGCTTTAATTGCACCACCTGCTTGGTCAGCTCCATATACTCCTTGAATTCGTCTTCCGTGAGCTTGCCTTTTGCGGCTTGCAGCATTCCCTCAATCTCTTGATACTCTTCCGGTGATACGCCGTGTAGTTCAATGTTTTCAACAGTTTCGAATATTTCATCGGCTAGATAGGAAGAAGCAAATACGGCAGATGGAATCAGGATTGCTACTGCGATAATACCTGTGAGCATGCGTTTTTTCATGTGAGATCCACCTCTCTTTTCGTTAACATAGTGTTGATAGGACTGCCTTACACGTCCATACAAATCGGGTGGGCAGTGCATCGAATCTGCCACCTGGCGAAGCTCTTCACGCAATTCCTTGTCAATGGACATACGCGTCTCCTCCCGTCATTTCGAATCGTTTCCGGAGTTCTTTCAGTGCCAGATGATGCCTGGATTTCACTGTGCCAACGGGGATCTGCAGAATGTCTGCGATTTCTTCCAGAGTATAGTCGTGAAAATAGCGAAGGATGATGACCACACGTAGTTTGTACGATAACTGGCGGACAAGGCTGAACAGTTCATGCTGCATTTCGGACTGCAGGACAGCTTTGTCTGTCCATTCGAATTGTTCGCAAGTCAGTTGGCGGTTTCGTTCAAAGAGGCGAATTCGTCGCCAGGCCTTTCTCTTCCAATCTTGGACAAGACGGACCGTGATCCCGTGCAACCAAAACCGGAACGGCCGGTTCGGGTCATACTTGTGAATCGACCTCCACATGCGCATATAAACTTAATTCACGATATCCTCAATGTCTTGTTTGTTGTAGACGAGAAAAGCAACCGTTCGATAGACGTCTTGGTGAGTCGCCTGATAGACAAGCAGAAAGGCCGACTCGTCGCCAAGCGTCGCTTTTTCAAGCCAGGCAAGTAACTCTTTATCATTCATGGGGGCCCCTCCTGAACATGTTACAACCCTTAATTCGCTCCCTTAGCGAAAAAGGTTCAGTAAGAGAATAAACTTTTTTGACGATACTCGCCATTATAGGAACTTCTTCGGTGTATCATCCATGTTTTATATCAGAGATTAATTAATCTCCTAAAGTGAAATTACAGGCAATTAAAATGAGATTAACAGGTATTCCGGCGAAGGAGGTCATGGACGAGCTAAGTTTCAGGAATGTAACTCAACTCAAATTTTGATCTTATTTAGGGTAAAGGATGGTAGTTCATATATAGCGTTATTAACATTAATTGGGACTTATGAATTTTGACCTTTTGTGAAAAAATAACAAAGGGTTCCGGGGCTAAGCATGCTGTTAGATTTCATCGCTTCCTCTGAACATAACTTTTATATCCATTGTAAACTACACTAATGTTAGATAGATAAAATGGAAAAGGTGATTCATATGGATAACAACATCAATCTGAAAGTGATGTCCTACAGCATACGGCACGGAAAAGGATTAGATGGGAAAGCAAGTTTGAGCCGCATAGCGGAAGTGATTACAAATGCCCAACCGGATATTGTTGCATTGCAAGGGGTGGACCGTTTTATGCCCCGAAGCGGCTTTCGAGATCAGCTGAAAAGGCTGGCTAAACTGCTCGGGATGCATGCTTGTTTCTCTCCTAGCGTTAATCTCATTATCTTTCAATATGGAAACGCTATTTTAAGCCACTATCCGATAATTTCAAAAGAAATTCAGTATATTGGCGGATCTAAAGAGAGAAGAAGCATCTTAATGGTAAAACTGCAAATTAATGAAGACGTGGTTACAGTAGTAAATACGCATTTGGGGGTACATATGAGGGAACGGATAAAACAGAATCCAATTCTTTGGAGTGTTTTAGAGAAACTGGAACAACCGACAATCCTGGCCGGGGACTTTAATATGGAGATGGGCGATCCTTTCATGAAACAGTTGAACTCCCGATGGAAAAAAATCACGCTTCAGAACAACCTGCCTACCATAGAGAATGGTAAGGAGATCGATCACATCTTTGTAAACATGCCGACAGAACTGGCGACAGCCAGGGTTATTCCTTACGACGCTTCGGATCATTATCCGGTCATTGCAGAACTTCGCTGGCAGTAACTTACGAACTTCAATGAACCTCATGCAGGTGTAGAAGGTTTTATCGGAAATAGAAAAG
The DNA here is from genome assembly GCF_018613005.1 of Paenibacillus sp. ISL-20. NCBI lineage: Bacteria > Bacillati > Bacillota > Bacilli > Caryophanales > Paenibacillaceae > Paenibacillus > Paenibacillus sp. ISL-20. The sequence goes on along the minus strand of NZ_JAGGRD010000014.1, from coordinate 32,745 downwards.
GGGCTGCTTGGGGCTGGACAATGCAGATAGCGGATCATCGTTATATTTCTCGTTGGACGATGCCATCAAGTAATTAAAAGACCGATGAAGTTCCCTGAACGGAATCTTAGTCGGTCTTATTTTCTGCAAGGAGACTTGATTTTCTGTAAATAAAGATATATGATTGATCCGTCAATTATTGATGAGTCAATGAATTGAAGGAGGTATTTATCATCTCTACATGTCATACAGAAGACCTGCTGTACTTGCTAATGCATTTAAACAAGCATATAGCGACCCGGTTTGAACGATGTGCTGGAGTTAGTCCCAATCGGCTCGAACTCCTATGCAAACTGACGGGTGGCCAAATTAGCCAATCGGATCTGCAGAAGGCAGTGTCTATTGATCCTGCTGCGGTGACCCGTCATGTTCAGCAGCTGGAAGCGGAGGGAATGCTTCTGCGTACCAGATGTGAGAATGACAACCGGATTACGTTGGTTCAGCTGACCGAAGTGGGCAAAAGTAAAGTAGCAACGTTTAGAGCGGAGAAAGATCGATTTATGGAGGACCTGCAGGCAGACCTTACTGAATCAGAACGACTTGCGTTTGTACAAGTGCTACAGAAGCTGAACAGCCAGATTCAACAGATGAAAGAATCTAGTAAGACCAATTAACTTATAGAGATTAAAGGAGAGACTATCATGACTGTAACATCCCTAAACAATGATTATAAAGAAATAATTACCTCCCGTCGCTCTGTGCGTGAGTACGATCCAGCGGTCAAAATCAGCCGTGAGGAAATGACTGAGATTTTGGAAGAAGCAACTTTGGCACCGTCTTCCGTTAATCTTCAGCCTTGGAGATTTCTTGTCGTTGATAGCCCAGAAGGTAAAGCGACGCTTGAAGAGCTTGCCCCAGGTAACAAGACACAAGTTACAACTTCCTCTGCAGTCATTGCCGTTTTCGGAGATATGAACGCATTTGATAATGCTGACGAAATTATGGGTACTGCTGTGGAAAGAGGCTATTTGCCGCAAGAGATTAAAGATCAACTCATGGCTAACTATACTGATCTTTTTGCACGTATACCAGCACAAGCTTTTCGCGAAATGATTCTTATTGATAGCGGCTTGGTATCCATGCAGCTCATGCTTTCTGCTCGTGCCCGTGGATATGATACAAACCCGATTGGCGGATATGACAAATCCCGAATTGCGGAAGCATTTGGTATGGAAAAGGAACGTTATGTACCGGTTATGCTCATATCTGTAGGTAAAGTTGCTAAAGAGGCACGTAGAACAACTCGTCTGCCTATTGACCGCATTGCGGAGTGGAAGTGAGGTTATGACTATGATTATTATTCATGCAGAAATGAAAGTAAACCGTGAAGTAGAAGCGGAATTTCTGGAGTCCGTACAAGAACTTATTGCGTCATCCCGCGCGGAGGCAGGGAATGTGTCGTATAAACTCCTGAAGGATACAGATCAGGATGACACATATGTGATGGTTGAACAATGGAAAGATGATGAAGCAGTAGTGGATCACAATGCGAGCACCCATTTTCAGGCGTTCGTAGCTAATGCTCCAAAATACTTGACAGCTCCGTTACAGGTTCAAGCTTTTACAGGTCAGCCTATTAGAAAATAATTAAAGATCTAAAGTTAAAAAAAGGTCGATCCCTGAGGATTGACCTTTTTTGCGCCAGTTATGATCGTAGAGATATTCCTATAACCGGACTGTTTGTTTATAATTATCTTTTCCTTTTACACTTACTGGATAACAACCTAAACTTGAAGTACAGCCACTAGAATGAGCGATACGATCAACATATGTCATGATCAGAATCCCCAAATACGTAGTCAAAGAGGAGTATGAACAAGGAGGTTAAAAGCCAGAACAACTGGATCTTTACCTTGACACCATGATGTTCAGCCATTCTAAAGATGAAATCAAGTCCGCTTGCGAGAAACTGACTCTAGACACTCTTAATCTAATTTCAGAACGAAGAAACAAGCTCAAAGGATTACGTTCATACCAAGATTGGATGAAGGGATACTACGAAGAGGAAAAAGGAATGCTGAACAAACTTCTAACCGCCTGCGAAAAAGGCCACTATGAAACCGCGTTTTTCGTTGCTATAGGTGTTCAAGATGGATTGGCTCGTATACTGTACGCAGCCGAAAAAGGACACTGGCCTGGCATTTTCGATTTGGGCGAGTATCGGGAATTTTATCATCGCTTCGGGTATCCAGATCTCACTGCGTTGCTGGATCCCAAAGATCTCGAACCGTTGCGAATAGCAATTCTGCAGCTTATAGAAAAATTAGAGAATCACCTTAGAACAGAAGGTGTATCATTGAACCAGTTCGACTCTGTCACTGAATTCGAATCATTTTATATAAACAGAGTATGAGTACATGTCGATAACACAGGTTTTACGGTTATCGGTGTCCAGAAGTGAGAAACGGAGAGTGTATAGACGTGATAGTACAATTTCGGCCATATAGGGATGAGAGCGATTACATGGCGCTTCGCAAGGTGATCACCCAAAAGTTTGCCGACCGTAACCGCCGGTTTTACCCGAGTCTTGGAGATTTTGACTACAACCGCGCCTTCGGCGGTGATAAGTTCCTTCAAAGCCTGACAATCTGTGAAATCGAAGACGGAACGATCATCGGTGCGATCTGGCCGGGGCATTATCGAATTATGTAATCGATTTGGAAACTGCGAATCACGAGCCTCGTTTTCCCGAGGGGTTCAAGGTTCGTCCGATTAAGACGGGTAATATTGAGCAAAAGGTTATGATGATGAGCGGTTCAGCTGGTTGACTGCGCCGGATATGAATATTTACCGTCGTTTGATGTCCTGTCCAACGTACAGTCAGGATTTCGACTTGGTTCTACTAGACGAGGCGAATAGAGTCGTCGGCTTTGCAAATATCTGGCTCGACAGCGAGAACAACATCGCGATTATCGAACCGTTCGGAACGGCTCCCACGCATCGAAGAAGGGGATTGGCGACAAACCTCTTATACGAGTGTATGCGCCGCTTGAAAGAAGTTGGCGTCAGCAAGCTCTACATTAATCATGGGGGAATGCGGACGCTAGATCCTGAACCGGATGAAGCGATGCGCGTCTACACGAGGGTTGGCTTCCAAGAACTTGGAAATATGTTTGTATGGTGTAAGTCATTCTCATGAACTCTTAATAAACAGTTCCAGGAAAGATGCGGAAATAAAGCAATGGGTTACTTGCTTTCACATCGTTTGAAAGTTGGCTGTGATCTTTTAACTCGTACAGGTATGAAGCTTGATGAAATTGCACGCGCTACCGGATTTGAGTATGACACTTACTTTAGTCGGAGTCATCCAACTCAATTGACAGAGACCAGCTTAACAATTAATGTATTGGAGGATACAAGGTCATTTTATTTTTGGAGGATTTTATGAATCAACGTTATCGGATTACGAGATCCATGCAACCAAATTCAAGTGGTCAAGAGATTTCATTGGAAGAATGCCAAGCTTATTTTTCATCCAAAGCTGATTTTACTTATCAGACGGTGCTGACTGTAAAAGGGGAGGAAAGCACCATGTTTATAGAAGGGGATTTCTTTATGTGGAAACAGGGTGAAGCCCTTATTCCATTCAGACACTATATGGGGGAGTTGTATGTAGCCGTCTCTCATCAAGAAATCGTGCCCCTCATGATCGAAATTGCAACTGATTTTCGGGCAGATATCGTGGAAGGGTAATGTCTTTATTGCCGATTAGATGAATATCTAACTAGATGAGAAGCTTCCCAAAACAAACGACAAGTAGTAAGGCTCTAATTCTGCCTCTGTGATCTTTCATTACAACACATAACCGACCCGGTTTTGGGTCGGTAGTATGTGAGCGTTTTATTTTACAGAAGTTAGATGCCCCGAATTTGGCTCCACATGGACACCATGTCGATCCAGCCCCGATGCTCGGCGATCTTGCCGTCCACAACGCGATATTGACGGTAAAGCGTGACATCAATCGTATTGCCCGTAGGCGCGGTTCCAAAGAATATTCCTTGATGTGTGCCTTTCACAGTCATTCTCACGAGCACCTTATCCCCTTGACCGATGATCTCTTCTACGGTGTAGCGTTTATCGGGAAATGCCTCCAAGATCGTTGCAGCGAATTTTTTTAGGCCTTCCTTGGATTGATAAGAGAGCTCTTGATAATCGTCGGTCAGAAATCGATCCACAGAGTCCAATTCACTCTGATTCCAAAATGCCTCGATAAATTGGTTTACCGTCTCCACATTGGTTTGTTCTATCGTTTTCATCCTTAAACATCTCCTTATGAATGGGTTATTAGGAATTGACTTAACGACGAAATGCCGTTCTTCATAGGCGGTTATTGAGCTTGGATTTGAGGCAAAAGCGTGGCCGTATCGAACCAGCCGCAGTGATCAGCGATGTTCCCGTCGATGACGCGAAATTCGCGGAACTGTGTCGCCTTCACGGTTCTGCCTGTAGGTGCATTTCCTGCAAAATGACCATCATGCACGGCCGTCATGAAGATTCTAGCGATGACCTTCTCGCCTTGGGCAAGAATTTCCTCCACGGTAAACCGCCGATCCGTAAATGCCTCAACGATTTGCGGTGCAAAGAATTGATCGGTCTTCTCCAACATGCTCCGATTCGTAATGTCCTCGATAAACGCGGTCACCGCTGCTACATTTCTTTGTTCCATCGTTTTCATACAAAACAGCTCCTTTTTCGTTGTTTGTTGAAATCAGTTGTACTGGGTCAAAACAAATTAGATTTTATCCATGAACAGGGACAATGGAATGCAATCGGCTAATGCTCTGAATCCCGCATCGCAAGGATGAAGATGATCCCCGAAATCATAGTCGGAAAGCAGTTGTTCAGGACGCTGCGGATCAGCCAGCGCATTGTTAAAGTCTATAATGCCGTCAAATACTTCGTTGGTTCGGATCCACCGATTCACTTCTTGCCGGGTGAGTTCCTTTTCATTGGAGTAGTAAGGGGCGCCGCCAAATGGTGGGAGTGTGCCAGCAAAAATGCGAAGTCCTTTCTCATGTACTTTGGCTACCAATTCTCTCATTCCACCAATAATCTGATCCGCGGTCGCGTTTCCGAGTCCGATATCATTTATACCTTCGAGAAAGATTACATCGGTAATTCCAGAATGAGACAATATATCACGATCCAGCCGGGAAAGTGCACTCTGTCCACCTATTGGCAAACCGACCTCAGGACCATTTTTCAAAATTTGATTGCCAACGATTCCTGCATTGAGCACGGAGATCGGAGAGGCTGGATTTTCTCGATGAAGTCGTTCAAAGAAAATATCCGGCCAACGATGGTTAGCATCTTGAGTAGACGTACTCCCTTCTGTAATGGAATCACCAAAGGCGGCAATGACTCGAAAATGCTCATCTTGTGATAAAACCTCCATACCCGAAAGCCAGTAGTATGAATGAATCTTCTTTCGAAAAAAATCCGCGTTGCTATCGTCGGTATGGTTTCCCTCGGCAACATAAGTGGACCTAGGAGGCGAAAAATGCCATGTTGAGGTAGGGGTCGACTCAGGTACATAAACGCTGACGGTTACGTCAACATGTTCCTTTACTTGGAGATCGACAGGATCCGTATATATTTCTTTTCCTGCAGGGATAACGATGGTGAGTTGGCCATTCAAGGTAACTTGTCGACCGGTTCCGGGAACGAATTCCCCATTTTTTGCGGATAAAGCTGCCGTCACTGTGCCGAATACCGCAGGCTTGGAACCGTAAAGATTGGATAACTTCAGCCGGATCTTGGAACCAAAGGCATGCGGATGTATAATCATTCGGAGGGTCTGATCCTCGAATCGCTCTTCGGCAAAGTTCCCATCAACGTACGTTTGACTTGCAAACCAAGATCCCATCCAATGGCTGTCAGAATCCATCTGTTCATTCATTATCAAGAAGAAACATCTCCTTTGGTATTATGTTACCATTTGGTAACATAATAGTAATAAGAAAAAAATCTATCGACGTACTTTCAAAGAAGACAGATCGCTTTTAGCTATAGTTTTTCTTGCGAGATAAGGGCGTTAAACCGCGGAAATTTATACTTTCTGATCTCTTAAAAAAGGCTTGTGCTGTTAGTTTGCTGCCACAGCTGCTGTTGCTGTAAGCTTACGGGTGAGATCCACGAAACTGCCCACCGCATCTCGAACCCGGTCTCTCATTCCCTCATCTATCGGAGCGCCGTCGGGACCGAATGTATTCGATCCATATCCGATCGAAATCCACTGCGAACAGTTAATACCGTGCAAATTACGTACAATAGTCTGCAAATGCGAGAGCGAGCTTACTCCGAGCGGACCACCTGCGGAACTTACGGAAAGCACTGCCTTGCCCGCAACCTGGCTTCCGGTAATATAGTCCAAGGCATTTTTAAGAGCTCCTGATACTGAGCCATGGTATTCCGGGGTAGCAAGGACCAAACCGTCCCCATCTGCAATTGCCTCCAAGACCTGCTTAACATTGGGATGGAAATCCCAGTTATCAGGTGAAAAAAGCGGCAGCGGCAGCTCCGATAAATCGACAAAGGTGACCGGAATGTGCTGGGCTTTCAAAAGGCTTTCGATGTACTTGAGAAGGTACGTGCTTGTGGCGTTTGCGCGGTTGCTTCCCGCAATCAACGTTATTTTCATCTTCAACATCACCTTTCATTTTTAAAAAGTTGGTTGTGGGCAGATGGATTTGTATGTCGCCGGCTGACAAACAGGTCCGTTTGTGATAAAATGTGACCATTAGGTAACTTGTTGTGTTTTTATAATACGTTACCAAATAGTAACGTGTCAAGAGATTCAAACGAAATTATTTCAAATCGACAGAAAGGGGGTGTTTCGATTGGAGAATGACACATTCAAAGCACTTGCGGATCCCAGCCGCCGTAAGCTTTTGGACCTGCTTCACGCTTCAGACGGACAGACGCTGAACGATCTCTGCGCGCCACTAGACATGTCCCGGTTCGGCGTCATGAAGCATCTGAATATATTGGAGGAAGCCGAGCTCATTACCACGAGAAAAGTTGGGCGGGAAAAGTTACACTATTTGAATTCGGTGCCCATACGTCAAATTTATGAGCGGTGGGTGAGTAAATACGCCGAACCATGGGCGGCCCAGTTAACATCTCTTCAAAAAGAAATGGAGCTTGATACGAATATGGATAAGAAACCCCGGAATATAAACCAGATAGCGATTAAAGCAAAGCCTGAACAAGTGTGGCAAGCTCTCACGGATCCGACCAAAACGTCGAAATTTTGGTTCAACTGCGCCATCCGAACCACCTGGGAAATCGAATCTCCATTCGAACTATGGAACGGGGAAGAGAAGAAAGCTGAAGGAATCATTCTGGAACTTGATCCTCCGAATAAGCTCGTGATGAGTTGGCGTTTTACTTCGTTTCCGGGCACGGAGGGTGACACCCAGTCGCGCATTACGTGGGAGATCGGTTCGCATGCCGAACTTCATGGCGTGACGCTCGTAACCGTTATACATGATGAATTCGAACAGGCGATGAGCACTGCAAAAATTCTTGAGAACGGGTTGCCGATTGTACTTTCAGGTATGAAGACGTTGCTTGAAACCGGAGAGATGCTCGCTGACCACTAAAAACCCAGCACATGTTATTGAAACCATTAATAAACAAGACATCAAAGAAGACTACTGGCTCACTGTGTTTTCTGATGAAAAACGGATGGTTATGATGCGGAGGGATATATCATCAAAAGTACAGAGTTTCTCATGATGTTAAACCTGGATAGCTGGCCAATTGAAACAGAAAACAAGATCATCAAGCCCAATTGTGATATTAGTAATCGCGTGGAGGATTATGGATAGGGGCTGATCCATAATCTTCCACGCAATTACAATGGACCAATTCCCTTAGCATGTTTTGCGGCATTATGACCGGCAATGGATACCAGCATATCCTGGAATCCATTGCCTTTTTAGCTTTGCTTTAACCTTGGACTATCTTGATCGTGTCACGTATGACCAAGCTAGTAGGCAGCATGACTTTCTTTTTGCCGTAAGACGAGCCTTCGGTGATGTCGTGCAGCAGCTTGGCACTCTCATAGCCGAGGACGTCGAAATATTGCTTCACGGTGCTCAAGGCCACCTTGGCGAATTTGGAGCTTTCGAAATCGTCAAAGCCCATTAGGGATACTTGTTCGGGGATACGTATGTCAAGTACGGTGAGCTGTTCGATTACCTCAAGGGCCCGCTTGTCGTTCGCGCAGAACAGCGCGGTCAGCTCTCCGTCTTGGATAAGGCGCGCAAGCGCAGCATAGTCCAGTTCCTTATTCAGGAACAAGAGCGAATCGGGTATAGGAAGGGACGCATTCGACATGGCATTGCAATAACCGTTATATCTGTCAATCTCCGGGCTCAGATGATAGTCGTAAGCCGCGAATCCGATTCGTCGATGTCCTTGCTGGATCAAGTATTCTACGGCTTCATAAGCACCGTCATGGTTGTTACAGGTGACAACGTTGACCGGATAGCCGGAAGGGGAACGATCAAGCATAACGAATGGAATCGATTTTTTTCGAATCTCTCCAAGATAGCCCTTTGCAGCTTCGGGATCAGAGGAATAGATGAGTAATCCTCTTAGCTCCGTTTGAATCAGTCCCAGAATGAGCTCACGTTCCTGTTCGAAGTCGTTCTCCACGAATTCGATGATCAGCTTGCAGCCATGCTGGCCTAGAAATGACTGAATGCCTCTCATGATCTGCATATACGAACTGTCGTAAAGGTCGATGCCGGAGATGACGAAGGCCACCAAATTGGAGGTCTTCTCCGAGACGGCTGCTTGGCTGGCGACAAAGCTCCCCTTACCTCTGATGCGGTAGATCACGCCTTCGTTCACCAACTCTGACAGCGCTTTACGCACAGTGATGGAGCTGACATCCAGCAGCTTGGAGAATTCCGACTCGCTAGGAATCCGATCGTCCTTCGTAAATTCCCGATTCTCGATCTGGGATAAGACATAGTCTTTTACCATCTGGTACTTTGGCTGAGCCAAGTCCTTATTGCTCAAGTAGGTTCACCTCGTCTCAACATTTCCTCAATTATAACGCACATTGCTTTAAAAAGTATACGTACTTGATTCACATCTCGTTGAAAATTTTGTCGAATAGGCCGGAAATATTCGGAAATCAAGCAGAAAAAGAGTGAAATGATATAAAAGGTTTGAATTTCGTAGAGGTCTGTATTACGATGGGGTCGAATAAAGTATGTGTTTTCATTTACCTATAATAATAACTTCGAAATGGACACCTTAGAAAAAAATGAATGGTTTTATATCGAGCCGTAATCGGACATAAAAACGAGCCGCTGGGGAATCCAGCAGCTCGATCTTGGAAGTTCATCTAGAAGGTTACAATGGCGCCATCCTTCTCGAACGGGTAGTCGATGACGATGCGCGCCGATTCGGTATCGCCGATGCCGCTGTACAGATTGACCTTTCCGTCGGGACGCATTTCGATGCCGGCGGTGAACGCGCAGTCGGTCAGATGCTGCTTCTTGGCGGGGCCATCCGGATAACAAGGACGGGTGCCGATGATTTTCAAATCCGAGAATTGATTCGTCTGCGGGTCCAATACGAAGGCCATGTTCATATAGGTCGATGTATCTCCTTGAGCGTAGCAGATATGGCCGATGACGCCGATCTTCCCACTCTCGAGCAAGTAGGCCTGGTTGCAGCCGCCCCACTCATCTTTTCGGAACAGTCCGCGGATATAAGGAGCGTTCTCGATGACTTCCGGAGACAGGTCGTCGAGGCTGTCGATGACGGTGAATCCTACCAAGGATTCGCTTCCGAATTCCTTGCGAATCTCTTCGCCGCGCGGCCTGGAGAACACGCCGATCCTCCCGTCCTGGAGCTCTACGAGCCGAATGTCCTTCATATAATCCGGACCGGTCGTGAAGTAGAAGAGATCATGAAGATCACTGCCTTTGTAGAAATAACCGTAGAACGTATCGAGCCGTCCCTGCTTGTAACGGACATGCGTGCCGCCCAGTACGAGCTGTTTGTTGATCACGCTGATATAAGGATCTTCAAGCTGATAAATCATCGTATTCGGCACGGCTGTCCACTCGTCCGGACCGCTCTGCTCGAACAGGCGAACCCAGGACCTCGCCCACTCTTGGCGTTTCTCCATCCGTCCGTAAATGTAGCGCTTGCCGTTCCATTCGAACGGAATGGAAGGATTGTAGACATCGAAGCCTTCGACTCCGTGGAAGACAAGCTTGGAGCTTTCATAAATGCGTTTGTTTTCTTCGAATTGCTGACGCAGTTCTAATAAGTTCATTCGTGGCAAATCTCCTTTCAAGCTATAGTAACAACTCTATCCTAATCGAAAGTGCTGCTCCCAATCTTGCTCTATTTTTGAATGCATTATGGTGTTTTGACATCGGAGGAACTAGTTCAATACACAAACAAGGAGGGATATCGCATATGTTGAAGCTTCTTGCGGCAGACGGCATTGATTCTGAAATTCAGGCCCACTATCGACTGATCGCTTCGGTGCGCGATACGATCGGCATGCATACACACGACTTCTTTGAATTGTTTCTTATCCTGAAGGGAAGCGTTGTGCATGTCATTAACGGTAAAAGGCAGCTGCTGCAGGAAAATACACTCGTGTTCATACGGGACCGGGACGTTCATTACTATGAGCAGACGACGGATGGCGATTGCCAGTTCATCAATTTGTCGTTCAATCGAGAAGTTCTGGACGACCTGATTGCTTTCTTGGGAGAAGGGTTCCCAAGTGAAAGACTGCTTGAGCCGGCCATGCCGCCGTCAACCTTATTGTCCAAAACGGAGAAGGAATATGTGCGATACCGGCTGGGCCAGCTCAGTCTGATTCCGCAGGAGAAGAAGCTGGTCGTCAAAGCGGAGGTAAGAGCTATCTTGACCGACCTGTTCTCCAGGTACATCAAGGCCGAAGCGGATCCCATTGATCTTACCGGACAGCCGGAATGGTTTAAGGCCCTATGCAGAGATGCGAGGAAGAAAGAGCACTTCACGCGGGGAACGGCTGCGCTTGCCCAGCTGTCGGGCAAATCGCATGCCTACGTATGCAGAATGTTCAGGAAGCATATCGGGATGTCCCCGACCCAGTACATTAACGAATTGAGAATGTCCTACGCCGAGAATTTGCTGCTAAACACGGATATGGATATCGTTGACATCAGCCTTGAGATCGGACTTGATAACGTCAGCTACTTCTACGATTTATTTAAGCGGAGGCATAATTTAACGCCGCATCGGTATCGTCAGTTCGGAATAATCCAAAGATAGTATGCTAATTACCGATGGAATTACAAACCTATTTATGTGTTGACGAAGAAAATGGTATGTGTTATTTTCTACTTAGCATAATAACTTGTTAGACATCATGATGATCATATCTATAGGGGACGGTAGCCGGAAGCAAATGCGCTTTCGACGAACGTTAGGATACAGTCTGGGGGTGAAAATGAATGCGCTTACATATAAAACGAACCAAATGGTCAGCCTCATGCGATCTGGAGCAATAGCACCAGCCGTATCCGATCACAACATGTTAACAGTCAGGAGGTGTTCCTTTGAAAACAACCAATAACAGGCTAGTGGCCAGAATCATCAGGCACCGCTATCTCTACCTTATGGTGCTTCCCGGCTTTCTGACTCTGTTAATCTTTCACTATTTTCCGATGTATGGAATATTAATCGCTTTCAAAGATTTCAATGCTTCCAAAGGGATATGGGGAAGCGAATGGGTGGGGGTAAAGTACTTCACTTCTTTTTTTAACGATCCGATGGCGTTCAGGGTATTAAAGAATACATTGCTTCTCGGTTTGTATACTTTATTTTGGTCATTTCCAGCACCGATTATATTGGCTCTATTGTTTAATGAACTGAAAAACAAGGGGTTTAAGAAGCTTGTGCAGACGGTTTCTTATTTCCCGCATTTTATTTCGGTCGTCATTGTTGCGGGGATGCTTAAGGAATTTACGGCGAGAGACGGTTTGTTTAACCATATTTTCGGTTTCTTCGGCGGAGATCCGATCATGTTTCTTCTTGAATCTGACTATTTCCGGACCATCTTCATCTCTTCGGGCATATGGCAGGGCGTCGGGTTTGGCACGATCATCTACCTTGCTGCTTTAAGCGGAATCGATCCTACGCTGTATGACGTAGCCGAGGTAGACGGCGCAGGCCGGTGGAAGAAGGTTTTGCACATCACATGGCCGTCGCTTAAGCCGACCACAATCATTTTGCTGATTTTCGCCGTGGGGGGAATCCTCGGGAGCGATTTCCAGAAGATCATTCTGCTCTATTCGCCTGAGACTTACGAAGTAGCAGATGTCATCGGATCCTATGTTTATCGACAAGGTATACTAGGCGCACAATACGAGTATACGACGGCAATCGGATTATTTATGTCGGTTATTTCCTTTACGATCCTTTACTTGACCAATTGGATGAGCCGGAAAGTATCAGAAACGAGTTTGTTCTAGGTGGTGAGATGTTGAAAAAGGCTAGCTTGGGTTCCAGAGCTTTCGATGTATTCAATATTGTCTTCATGCTATTCATCCTGGTTGTCGTGCTGTATCCGATTCTGAACATTATCGCGACATCGCTAAGCGGCACGCGTTACATCTCCTCGGGGAGCGTAACGATTTGGCCCAAGGGATTTAATCTGGAAGCATACACGACGGTATTTCAGGATCCGTACATTTTTAAAGGATACCTGAACTCGATTATTTATGCGGCCGGCTCTACGGGCGTCATGCTGCTGTTTACGGCACTGATGGCGTATCCGCTCACGATCCCGGGATTTGCGGGCAAGAAATTTCTGACCATTTTTCTCATGATTACGATGTTTTTCGGCGGCGGCTTAATCCCGACCTATCTGCTTATGCGCGGTTTGAACCTGTTGGATACGGTCTGGGTCATGATTCTCCCCGGTGCGATCAGTGCTTATAATGTGTTTCTGTTTCGGACCTTCTTTCTGAATATTCCTTCTGAACTGAAGGACTCCGCCTATATCGATGGGGCGAGTGATTTGGTGGTTCTTTTCAGGATCATACTCCCGTTGTCGAAAGCGCTGTTTGCAACCTTTGCTCTATTCGGTCTGGTGGGAAGCTGGAACAGTTGGTTCGAGGCTTTGATTTATTTGCGAGATCAGGATAAGTATCCATTGCAGATGGTGCTCCGAAACTACCTGTTTACCTTGGATACGACTGCGATTCAAGGACGAGTAGGAGGCGGCGCGGTCGCCATTAATGCTCCGGGGGAAACGCTTGATCCGAAGGCGGTACGAATGAGCGTCATCATTATTACCATGTTTCCGATCATGTGTATTTATCCGCTCTTCCAGAAGCATTTCACCAAAGGGATATTTGTCGGCTCCATCAAAGGCTAAATTCCGGATGCGCCGGTGCAAGCAAGCTGAGTGTGCAGTCATTCATGACCAGTAATAAATAGCAGATTTGAAGAAGAAACGGTTAATTGTGCAAATTAGGGGGAAATGGAATGAACAAATTGGCAAAAATGCTTGTTCTTGGGTTGATCGCGCTGATGGTTTTTTCCGGATGTTCAAATGATTCCAAAAAATCCGTTACCGATGAAGACAATCAAGAAGTGATGCGCTTCTCGGTGACGCTGCCTGCGAACGGTGTGGATAATCCGAACAGTCTGGTAGGCAAGGAATGGCACAAACGCATGGAAGCTTATATGGGCAAAAAGATAGAAATCAAATATAACTATATTCCTTCTTCCGAATATGATGAGAAGGTCAAGCTCATGATCGCAAGCGACGATCTGACGGATTTCTTCGTGACGCCGTTATTCTATGATACGACCGAAATGGCCGAACAAGGCCAGCTTCTTGAGCTAGGCCAGTATCAAGATTTAATGCCGAACTATATGAACTACATTAGCAAGGTAAAGAACGGGAGGAAGCGGGTAACGGATGCCGACGGCAACATGTTCACCTTTAAAGAAACCTCCACGCCGAGATTCCCCGAGGATCGAGGCATGCTCATCCAGAATACGTCTGCTTACCGCTATGACGTGTTCGAAGCCAATAACATCAAAATTCCGGAAACGCTCGATGAATTTTATGGGGCTGCCAAAAAACTTAAAGAGCTCTACCCCGACAAATATCCCGTCGCGACAAAATGGAACAGCTTGAGATCGCTGTTCTCCGCGAACCATATCCGGGATGAAATTTTCTGGGACGGCGAGAAATACGTATACGGAGTTCTGGATGAAGGATATAAAGATGCGCTCCAATTTGCGAATAAGCTGTATGCCGAGAAGCTGTTAGATCCGGAGTATACCATTGATACAGACGATACGCTGAAAAGAAAAGCGCTGAACGGCGACAACCTCATGTGGCTGACGCAGTGGTTTACGACGCCGGCCGAGTACACGAGAACGGCCGACGACGGGAAGATTTTCGCGGTTTCGTTGTATCCCGACAATCCGAAGTACGGAAAAGCCTGGCAGGAGGTTGTGAACGGCAATACCCCTGACTTGGGCTGGGGAGTCTACGGCGTAAGCTCGAAAGTTAAAAACCCTGAAGGATTGATCAAATTCATCGATTATCAGTATTCGGATGAAATGATCCAGCTCATCACTTGGGGAATCGAGGGCACGACCTACACGATCGGGGAGGACGGCGTTCCAACCTTTGTCGACTCGCTGAAAACGGCCAAGGATCCCTGGTTGGAGGGCGATAAATACGGCATGCGCGCAAGCCGAAACCATAACCCCGGTTTGCAGATGGTGAGCGACGCAAGAGCGTTCGTGGATTTTGCCGCGACAGACTATACGGTATTTAACGGCAAATATGAAGAGGTGCCGATTGAGAAGGCGGAATTTCTGACGAGTCTGCCCATGCCCGAGAACGACTATGTTCCTTCCTGGCTGAGCGAGCCGTCGATTCAACTTACGGGCAGTGAAAGCCAGCGGGTCTCGGAGATTATGAACCCGATCAAGACGTTCGTTACGGAAGAACAGGCTAAATTCGTAGCAGGCAAGAACAGCTTCGACAATTGGCAGGCATTCATCGATAAGGTCCAAAAAATGGGTAACATTGATGAAGCGCTGAAAATCTATAATGATGCTGCCCAAAGATCTCTAGGAAACGGATAGAAATCGTCCCTCCACTGCAAGGCCGCCGCGGAGGGGCAACATGTCGCAAGGCGATAGGATCATAGATAACGAAACCATAGGATGTGAGAAACCTTGAATGAAAAAAAAGAGATTTTATTCCATGTGGAAAAGCTGTTAAACAAAAGAGATCAATTTATGATGACGAAGCTTTCTGCTATAGATTTTTCCGGTTTTACGACAATGGAACAACGGTTCATTCATGAAATGGATGGACAACCGTTTGAGAGTTTCGCTCCGGGTCAGCGGTGGGGAGAACATTGGGGATACGGCTGGTTCCGCACGACCATCGTCGTTCCCGAAGAGGCTGAAGGCAAACGGCTTGTGGCCATGCTTGATTTTGGATCCGAAGCGACCATATACATAAATGGCATCGTGAGCGGCGCAAAGGACCTCAACCATCATTATGTAACTTTAACCCATTCGGCGAAAGCCGGCGAGCCATTTGAAATCGTCGCGGAGGCGTACGCCGGCCATTCGGATTCCAGGCCAATGTTCGGAGAGTCGCAGCTCTGCGTTTTTGAAGAGGAAGTCTACCAGTTTTTCATCGATTTGGAATGTTTGTACGATCTTCGCAATCATCTGGATGCCAAATCCCTCCGCGTCGCGGAGATTGATCGTTGCCTGACTCAGGTGTTCGCGACGATCGACCTGACCCTGCGTCAGGAATCGCTCTGTGAGAACGCAAAGCAGTGCCGGAAGTTGATGGAGCCGCTCTTGGCCTGCGTGAACGGTTCAACGGCGCCGACCCTGTACCTTATGGGACAGTCCCATCTGGATGTCGCCTGGCTGTGGCCGATCGCGGAGACGAAGCGGAAGATTGCGCGGACCATGTCCAATCAGTTGGCACTCATGGACGAATATCCGGAATACACCTACACCCAGAGCCAGCCGTATTTGTTTCAGCTGGTCAAGACGTTGTATCCGGAGCTGTATGCTCGCATCAAACAGGCTGTGAAGGAGGGGCGGATCATTCCCGAAGGCTCCATGTGGGTAGAGCCTGATACGAATCTGCCCAGCGGCGAGAGCCTGATCCGTCAGGCGCTGCACGGCAAGCGGTTCTTCAAGGACGAATTCGGCGTGGACAACGAGATGCTGTGGCTGCCTGACGTATTCGGCTATTCCGGGAACCTGCCGCAAATTATGAAGGGCTGCGGGATCCATTATTTCGCGTCTACAAAATTGTTCGGTACTTATGATAATGTAGCGGACCCGTTCCCGCATAATACGTTCATGTGGGAAGGGATCGACGGTTCGCAAATTTTGACGCATCTGATGAATTACGGCGATTACTATCCAATTCGGATCAACCCGTCGTTCTTGATCCATCAGTGGAACGATCGCGTCCAGCTTGAAGGAATTTCCACGCGGCTCACGCAGTTCGGACACGGCGACGGAGGCGGCGGCTCCAATCGGGATGATCTCGAATTTATGCGCAGGCTCGGCAATTTGGAGGACGTTCCCAAGACGAAGCATGGTTCGCCGATTGAATTTTTCGAAGATCAGATCGAAAAAGGCATTCCTGACGCCAAATATGTAGGAGAGCTCTATTACCCTGCTCACCGCGGGACTTACACGACGCAAGCGATCATCAAAAAGCTGAACCGGAAGGCGGAAATCGGTTTCCGCGAGGTGGAACTTTGGGGGGCTGCGGCGGAGCTGCTGTTTAACCGGAGCTACCCTCACGAGGATATGGACCGTCTATGGAAGGTTCTGCTGCTGAACCAATTCCACGATATTCTGCCGGGCTCCTCCATTCATCGCGTCCACGAAGAGGCGCAGCTGGAGCTGAAGGAATTGAATCAGAACGTATATGACATGGCCTCAGACGCAAGAGATGCGCTCACGGACGATGATGCCTCCCGGGTTACCATCTTTAATTCGCTGTCCTGGCCGAGAAAGGAACTGGTCGCATTGCCTGCCGGCGTCCACGGAATTGCGGACGGGAATGGAGCGGTTATGCCGGTGCAATTGCATGAAGGTGTTCGCTATGCCGAGGTAGAGGCTCCTTCCATGGGCTGGTCAACGTACAAGGCTGAATCGGTAGCGGCAGATGTTCCTGCCGTGTCTGCAGTTACTGCAACAAAATCGCATCTGGAGAACGAATGGATCGCCATCGAAATAAACGAACAGGGCGAGTTAACGACTATTTTTGATAAGGAGACCGGCACGGAATGGGCAGCGGATCGCTGCAACGTCATGCGAATGTACCGGGATCAAAATTCGGATTTCGATGCTTGGGAGATCGATCGGCGCTACCGCTTGGCACCCATCGAGCTGAATGCGAGCGCCAAGGTATCTGTTACCGCGAACGGCCCGCTCTTCGCGAATATTCGGGTTGAGCGAGAACTGAACCAATCGACCCTGATCCAGGATATCCGGCTTTGTGCCGGCAGCCGCCGGGTGGAATTCCATACGACGATTCACTGGCGCGAGAAGAACAAGCTGCTAAAAGTCGATTTCCCTGTTCGCGTTCATGCGAATGAGTCGCTGCAGGAAATTCAGTTCGGTTACGTTAAGCGGCCGAATCATGCTTCTCGTCCGCATGATTCGGATCGTTACGAAGTGGTTCAGCATAAATGGTCGGCGCTTGCTGAAGCAAATCGCGGCTTCGCGCTGCTGAACGATTGCAAATACGGGATTTCCGTCAACGACAACACGATGAGCCTAACGCTGCTTCGGGCTCCGACGTGGCCGGATGAGACGTCCGACCAAGGGACGCACCATTTTACATATGGATTTACGTTCTGGAACGGCGCGTTCCTGGGTAGTCCTGTCATACGTGAAGCCTACGAGTTGAACTATCCAGTCAGTCTAGCGTCTGGAGGAGGCCGGGAGGAGCAATCGTTGCTCAGCATCGATCAAGCCCATGTGATCGCGGAGACGGTCAAGCTTGCCGAAGACGGAACGGGCGATTGGATCGTACGTCTGTACGAGAGCAAGGGAGCCTCCGTAGCGTGCGAACTTACCTTCGGCCTGTCCGTTGCGGCGGTTTATGAGGCAAATATGCTGGAGGAGAAGTTGGCGGATTTGCCGCACGAGGGCGAAGAGGTATCGCTTTGGTTCCGTCCATTCGAGGTGAAGACGATCAGGCTCCGGCCGAATGAGAGGAATAGAGGATGAAGCTGAAAGAAGGACAACGCTTGGTCATGATCGGCGACTCGATCACGGACTGCGAACGTAAATATCCGTAAGGGGAAGGACTGTTCCAGGGCGTCTGCAAAGGGTATGTCGAACTCGTGGACGCGATGCTGCAGGCGGCATATCCCGAGCTCTCCATTCGCGTAACGAATATGGGTATCGGTGGCAATACGGTTCGGGAGCTGGTTCGATCGGCACTCCCCGGCCTGCAAGGATTTGTGATCATGACGCCGTTCTATCTGGAACCGAATGCCGAAGATCACATGCGCAGCCGGATGGATGAGTTCGGGCGCGCTGCCAAGAGGGTTGCTGAGGGGGCAGGCGCATTGTTTGTGGATACGCAGGCGGCTTTCGCCAACCATCTCGACTACGTGCATCCGACTGCGCTGGCGTCCGATCGGGTCATTGATATTCATAAGCAGAATTATGGGTTCGAAAGACATTTCTTCACAGAGAACGGCCGCGCAGCTTGAGCGGCTGTTACACATACAGAGTATTGTATTCGCTTACATTATAAGCCTCGAGACGGTGCTTCCTCATATGGCAAGAAAAACTTCCGCTAAATGTGTTTTGGCTTCATTGAAAATGCAAGTCGATAGACGTTTTTTTATTGCTCTATTTCGAACATTGCTCCCCTGCTGCGAAAGGAGGTGGTTAGTGAGGAGTTCATCAACGGAGAAGCGCTGCTGTTCAGCATCGCTTCGATCGCTTGGCCGATAGACCGAACGCATCCAGATGTATTTCGTAACCATAGCTGTAGAAATAGGGTATGAACAGACGGTGTCCGGTCAATGCAACGATTTCATTCTATCAAAACGATAAAAGGTCGGGAGGTAAGGAAATGAAAATGAAACAGTGGAAACGTGCGGGAATATGGACGTGCATCCTGCTGACGGTCATGACGACGCCGGGCGCCGCGATGGCAGCGCAGGCGGCCGGAAGCAGCGCCGAGCAGAATGTGAGCAGCGAGAAGATGAAAATCCAGGAGCCATTCATGATCAAGGTTGTGGATGCCGAGACAGGCAGGGGCATTCCTCATGTCCAACTGAAGACGACGAACAGTGTGCTATATTATACGGACAGTGCCGGTATTGTGGCATTCGACGAGCCAGGTCTGATGGATCAGACGGTCTTTTTCCATATGTCGAGTGACGGCTACGATATTCCTGCCGATATGTTCGGCAACCGGGGGCAGGCTGTAGAGGTTAAGCCCAAGGGCAGTGTAACGCTGGAGATGAATCGGATCAACATTGCAGAGCGGCTGTACCGGCTGACAGGCCAAGGCATTTATCGCGACAGCTTACTCGTTGGCCAGAAGCCGCCCATTAAGGAGCCGCTGATCAACGGTCTGGTCATGGGACAGGATTCTGTGCAGACGATCGAGTACAACAATAAACTGTACTGGTTCTGGGGCGATACGGACAGACCGGCCTATCCGCTGGGGAACTTCCGCGTGACCGGTGCGACTTCCAAGCTTCCGAGTAAGGGGGGACTGGACCCGGATGTCGGCGTGAACCTGGACTATTTTACGAATCAAGACGGTTTCGTCAAAAGTTTGGTGCCGCCTCTGCCTGATGGTGCAGGCATAGCCTGGGTATTCGGTCTGATGACCGCTAAGGACGGCGCCGGACAGGAGCGTCTGCTCGCCGGCTACAGCACGCACAATCCTGAACCCACCGCCTTCGGCATTCTCGCCTTTAACGACAAGACGAAGGAATTTGAACAAGTTGTCCAGTTCCCTTCCAAAGACGACTGGCGTCATCCGGGCGGACAGGCGACCTACTACGAGGAGGGTGGTAAGGGATACTGGCTCTTTACCGAACACCGAATTCCGAATTTACGCGTTGCGGCCAGCTATGACGCCATCATCGACTATACCCAATACGAATCGTTTACTTGCTTGATGCCGGGAACGACATACAACGGGGCTCAAACGTCGCTGGAACGCGATGCGGACGGCAAGCTCGTATGGGGCTGGAAAAAGGACACTCAGCCGCTCAACCAAGAACAAGAGAAAGAACTGATCCAATTAGGCCTGATAAAAGCTGACGACCCGCGTTATTATCAATTGAAGGATATCGATACTGTTGAAGACGTTCAAATCGCCCAAAGCTCCATTGAATGGAATGAATATCGGCAGCGTTACGTGATGATCGGACAGCAGCTGCAGGGCAAGACGTCGGTGCTCGGGGAAATCTGGTACGCGGAAGCACCATCGCCTCAAGGTCCTTGGACCAATGCCAAGCATATCGTTACGCATAACGACTATACTTTTTATAACGTAGCCCAGCATAAACACTTCAACAAGGACGGCGGCCGGGTCATCTACTTCGAAGGAACCTATACGAATACATTCACGAATCATGTCCCAACGCCGCGGTATAACTACAATCAAGTCATGTATAAACTTGACTTGGCGAATCCGAAGCTAGGGCTTGAGCCGGTTCAATAAATAGCGCCAGAGCGTTTTTGTTAAACGAATGAGGGCCTTTCCGTAAGCGCTTTGGGGCTTTACCGGAAAGGTCCTTTTCATCTTGAGCCTGTTCCTGAGGGACAAGCGTATTTAGCTGTTGCTTCTCCACGATAAGCTGGGAGGAGCGATATCTTTACCGGCGGAGTCCCTGTGGATTTCCCGATACTGCTTCGGAGTTAGATTCGTGAACTTCTTGAATGCGGAGAAAAAATGTCCTTTGGATATGAAACCGCATAGATCTGCGATCTCCAGCACCGATAGCTGGCTGGATGTCAGTTTTTCTTTCACTCTCTCGATTCGTTCCTGAAGGATGTACTCGGACAGTGACACGTTCATGATCTCTTTGAATAACTGCCGGATATAGCTCACCGAGAAGGAAAAATTGTCGGCTACCTGCTCGATCGACAACTGCGCATCCTGCAAGTGGTTGTCCACGTATTCTTTGATCTCCAAGACGACCTCTTCCTTGCGGCTCGAAGATTTCGGAACTTCGGTCTCGGACGAGAGCATCGTGACGATGCTCTCCAGCCATGCTTGAAACTCGGACAGCGTGCTGTACCGTTCAAGCAATTGATGGATGCTGCTGATTTCATGCAGGACGCTGGACTTGTTGAAATTTTTGAGCAGGTCATAAGTAAAGTAGGTCAGGTTAAGCTTGCAATCGCGATAAGGCAGCTCTTGGACGTGTTTCATCTGCTGGCGCAGCAAAACAACGGCGGTGTCCGGGCGGCCGCGACGGATCGACTTGAGGATCTCGGTTGTCTCCAGCGCCTCAGACGCAGAAGGATACCCTGCCATAAACTCTTCATAATCGCTCTCCAGAAAAATTTGCTTTTCTCCGTTAAGAAATCGCAGTTTCGTCAATTCGTAAATATGGTCGTAGATGTTTCGGATATTGGCGCCGAAGTCATAGGCATTGCTGACTGCAGCGGTTGTATCAACGTTCAGAATGCGTGCGATCTGATGGTGCGTCTCCTCCAGAAGACGTTGTAGCTGAAGCTCGCCCAATTCTTGGCCTCCGAGGACCAGGATAAGGTGGTCGCCGCCCATATCCAAGCCTTCGGCCGCATAAGAACCTGCACCAAACACTTCTTCGCTAATATTGCGTATGGCGTACTTCATCAATTTCCGGGAGGGGAAATCGTAACGTTCGCAAAAAACCGTATAGGCTTCGATCCGAAGGACGGCCAAAAACAGAACGTCGCAGGAAGCAAGTTTGGTCTGGGTCTGGATATATTCATAACCCTTGGTACCCGGCGTACCGTGCAGCATCCACTGGGCAAGTAATTCCGTTCGAACGAGCTCGGATTGGTTTCGCATGGATACATGAAGCTGTTCCACGTTGTTCAGCAGCATATCGATGCCGTCGTTGATCCACTGGATATCCGGCTTGGCATCAGGCGTGGAGTTTGCGAATGCCACCTTTCCTTTCAGCTTTTCCGACAAAAAGGTGATGGAACGCAAGGAACGGCGCGAACTCCAGAAGAACAACGCGGAGACGATCCCCAGCAGCAGTAATGTATACGCTATCATTTTGTGCTGGAATAAGGAGATATGACGAGTCAAAATATGATACTCGTTCGAGTAGTATACCGACCAATTTTCAGTAGTCAGCTTTGCTGTATTGACGAACCATCTCTGATGCGGGAGCCGAACTTGAAAATCGCTGCCCTGCTGCTCCCGGCTCGCTTGATAAAGCTGTCCGCTCAGTGCGGGATTGGACACGCCCAATAGGAGTTGCCCATGCTCGTCGAGAATCCGAATGTCTTGCTGCGAGGAGACCGTTTGGCCGAACATAAGCTTCGACAGCAGCGGTTTATCAACGAGCAGCACGAGATAGAAGTCAGACGGCTTCTCGGGGGTTGCAGGCAGAATAAGGGCCAGGGAGTCCGAGCCATCCAGCGAATGATTAAAGAACCGCAAATATTGGGGGTGGGATGACTTCACGCGCTCCAGCATGCTCGGGTCGGCAAAGGATTCATTGCGGACGATTCCGGCTTTGGAATCGACGACAAGATTTTGCTTCAAATTAATCAGATAGGATCGCTGGATGAGCGGTTCGGTGGACATGAAGTTGGATTGGGCGACGAGTACAGCATGGTTGATGAGCGGATCGTTGCTTGTATTGAAGAACCAGTTCTGAATATTCTGATCGGCGTACATGCTGAGCCCGTTAGCTTTCAAATTGCCGAGAATCATTTCGGCCTTCGAAGCCAGGTTGTTGACTTCGTTCTGCGAATTGCTGCGCACCTCCAGCATGGTGTATTTTGCGAATTCCGCAGACAGTAAATAGACGAAGGGAATAATGGAACAGATCAGAACAGTGGTCAGTAAAAGAAAGGTTCGAAAATAGGTCTTCTGTAAAATAGGTTTGATCTTCATATAATGCCAGCACCCCTTGCTGATGGATTGACGGTTTAAGGGCATAACGTAACCGTTCGATAGAAGTAACGAACCGAGACCTCTTTACTCAATCATATCCTGACCTTCATGTGAAGTCCTCATTTTGACAAAAGTAGAAATCAAGATAATACCGGAAGCCCAAAGAACTCACAATCCTTAAGTTTAAGTACTCCTTGTGACACAATGAGGACTATTCCAAAGTCATCCTTCCGTACATAATAAACACTGTCAGGATATGGCCACATCGGACAGACCAGATCGAATGGAGGGATACTATAAATTGAGAATGTTTAGGGATCTTGTAAAGAACCGGGGCTTGTATTCGATGGCGATACCGGGAATCGTCTTTCTCGTTGTCTTCTCCTATATTCCTCTGTCCGGACATCTGCTAGCGTTCAAGGACTTTCAGATCAGCAAAGGCATATGGGGCAGTAATTGGGTGGGGCTGGAAAACTTCCGCTTCTTTTTCTCCAATCGGGATTGGATTCAAGTTACGGTCAATACAGTTTATTTAAATGCGCTGTTCATTATTTTCGAGATGGTCTTTGCGCTTCTCATTGCGCTCTTCTTGAATGAGATTCGCTTGAAATGGTTTAAACGTACGATCCAATCCGTCGTCTTCCTGCCTTATTTCATTTCCTGGGTCGTCGTAGGATATATGACATTCATTCTATTCAACAACACGGACGGACTGATTAACCGTGTGCTGAACATGAGCGGACTTCAAGCCGTCGATTGGTACCAGACCCCGTGGGTATGGCCGATTATTCTAACCTTAACGCGAATATGGAAGAGCGCCGGTTACTACTCGATTATTCTGCTCGCTGCCATTACCGGTTTCTCCTCCGATTATTATGAGAGCGCCCGTCTGGACGGAGCCACGAGGCTGCAGCAGATGAAATACATTACACTGCCTTTGCTGAAGCCGCAAATCACCATTCTTGTCCTCTTGGGAGTCGGACGGATCTTCTACGGGGATTTCGGCATGATCTACGGAATTATCGGGGACAACGGAATTCTATTCCCGACGACCGATGTCATCGATACATATTCCTATCGGGCGTTAAGGCAGCTTGGCAATTTCAGCATGTCATCGGCTATCGTATTCTATCAGTCTATCATGGGGCTTATCGCCGTCGTTTCGTTCAATGCACTGGTTCGGAAAATCGATAAAGACTCCAGATTATTTTAAATTTTGCGGAATGTAAAGGGGGTGAATTCCATATGAATCGTCCGGATGCTCTGATCCCGCCCACACGAGTCCAACGGACAAACGGGTTCTCCGATAAAATGGCGGTGTTGTTGTTCGGACTGTTTTTGATTTTATTTGCGCTGGTTTGTTTGTTTCCTTTTTGGCTGATGGTCATTAATTCGTTCTCCAGCACCCGAAGCTTGGCGGTGAACGGATACTCCATATGGCCGGATGAATTTACGCTGGAGTCGTATCGTTTCCTCCTTAAGGGCAAGCAAATGTTTACCAGCTATGGCATCACGATTGCGGTAACAGCCATCGGAACCGTTTTCGGCCTCGTTGTCACTGCGTTGTTTGCTTACGTGCTGGGCCATCCGAAGAACCGATACGGCGGCTTCCTCTCGTTTATGACCTACGTGCCGATGGTCTTCGGCTCGGGGCTCGTCGGCTTCTATCTTCTGGTTGTCCAATGGCTGCATCTGAAAGATACGCTGTGGGCGCTTGTGCTCCCTTATGTCATGAATCCGTTCTTTGCGTTTATCTTAGTCTCGTTCTATCGCTCGTTGCCTTATGAGCTGAACGAATCGGCTAACATGGACGGCGCCGGAGAGTGGACGATCTTCTTCAAAATTATCCGGCCAATCTCAACGCCGGTTATTGCGACGATCAGCTTGTTCTACGCACTGCAATATTGGAACGATTGGTGGCTGTCGCTTCTGTTTATCGATAACAGCGATATGTACCCGCTCCAGCTGCTTCTTCGGCAGTTCATGTCGCAGATGCAGCTCACGTCGCTCAATCACGGCAATGTGCTGACGCTGCCGCCGGCGGAAGGAGTCAAGCTGGCAACGGTATGCCTGACGATCGGCCCGATTATACTCGTCTATCCAATGGTTCAGAAATATTTTGTCAAAGGTCTGACGCTCGGCTCGGTGAAAGGTTGAGTATAAGAGGTTGTTCAAAATGCCATCTTTCCATGACGAAGCAGATTATGAAGTGGTTTCGAGGTCGAATCTTGAATTCAGCTGGACCAAAGCGTATGCTCCCGAAGCATGTTTCATGCGGAAACATTTCAGTTGCTCACGTAGCCCCCAGCAAGCTAACGGACACCAGAAACGCTATTGGTCCGCTTTGTGGTAGTTCCTGATTCTAACGGACCGAGGAGACCTTATTTCGGTCAAAACCGGCTAAATGGCCGTCATGAGGGACCAATAAGGCCTCTGGAGTCCGTTACAGCGGGAAATAGCCGGAAAATGGGCAAATAAGGACATTACGGTCCGTTACACTGCCGCGCTACCGGGCGTCCCTAGCTTCATCCAATCTTCTTGGTCCTGAAAACCTGACTTTTTGAACACGCACTATAAGATGATGATTTGAAGGGAGTAATTTACATGGTCAAATCAAAACGCAAGTTCTTGGCGACGACACTGCTCGGACTAGCCATCGCATTGTCCGGGTGCTCCGGATCCGGCGGGGACGCCTCCGCGCCGGGCGATTCCGGGGAAACCGGCGATCCGTCCCTTGAACCGGTCACTTTGGAGGTTGTCATTCCGGGGGCAAAGGGGGCTAACTATGACGAGGTGCTGACCGAAGTCAACAAGCGACTAAAAGCCGAAATCAATACGCAGGTTAAATTTACATTTGTCGATTTTGCCGATCTGAATCAGAAGACCAACGTCATGCTGGCCTCGGGAGAGAGCGTGGATTTGATGTTTGATGCCCCGTGGCTGCATTTGGACACGATGGCTTCCCAGGGCTATTACGAAGAATTAAGCGAACTGCTGGAGCAATACGGCCCTAACGTAAAAAAGACGAGGCCGCAACAAATGTGGGACGCGAACAAAATTAACGGGAGCATCTACGGCGTTCCCTTGGGAAGCGCCTATACCCAACAGAGATCGATCTTCATCCGAAAGGATCTGAGGGAGCAGTTAAACTTGCCGCCCGTAAAGACATATGAGGATTTAAAAGCTTATCTCTACGCCGTTCGTGACAGTAACTCCGGTATTACGCCGCTCCTCGCTGGCGCAGACGACGTCACCTACAGCTGGGTCAACTGGCTGATCCGGGACGATACCAGCGTCAACATTCGTCCAACGAATTTTGCCGGAGCCAGTCTGATGCTGTATTACAAGGGCAACGATGGCAAGGTCTACAACTTCTTTGAAACCCAGGAACCTAAGATCTGGTCCGGCATCCAGGATGTCCGCAAGCTATTCGTTGACAAAGTCATGTCGCAGGACGTCTTGACGAATAAAAGCAGTCCGGGGGACATGCAGCTCCAGAATAAAGTCGCGGCCACGCCCCAAATGGCCTTTGGCATTCCCAAAACGTACAACGACCAGTTGAAGCAGGTTGTGTCCGATGGAGAGCTGGAAGCCGTTCGTCTATTCGATCTGACCCCTGGAAAGAACCTATCCAATTTCAAGATGGATAATTTCATCTGCATTGTAAAGACGAGCAAACATAAAGACCGCGCGATGATGTTCCTCGATTGGGCGAACCGGCAGGAGAATTATGATTTGTTGGAGCACGGCATCGAAGGCGTGAACTGGAAATCGGTCGGCGATCATCAATACGACACGCTGAACAACGATGGCGGCATCGTCTCGTTCCAGCTCATGTTGAATCCTACGTTAGAGCGGGAGTGGGCCGGTATCGACGAAGAGACCCGAGAGTATAGTCAATTCATTACGCAAGCCGACAACTTCACGAAGGATATCATGACCGGCTTCACATTCGATCCGACTCCGGTAAAGAACGAAGTGGCCCAGTTCGCGACCATTCAAGCCAAATATTATAGCGGACTATTTAACGGCGCGCTTGATTCGGACGAATACTTTGCCAGATTTAAAACGGAAGGTAAAGCGGTGCTCAAGCAAATCCAGACGGAGCTGCAGAAACAGGTCGACGCCTTCTTGGAAAAATAGTAATCGCTGTTCATCGGAACAACGACCGTAAAAAAAGGGACCGCTTCCTATAGGAAGCGGTCCTTTTGTTCTAACGGCTTCCGGTAAACGGGGCAGGACCGGAGATAACCTGACGGATTGTCCCGGCCAACTGTTCAGCCATTTGCCGATGCTTCTTGACGGAGGGATGCCCGCAGCCTCCCATTCCGTCTTCCAGCCGCTTGATGAGCGGGAATTCGACAAAATGAATATTGTCGTCGCCTTCTTCGTTGAGGCTTTTGACGAGAGCCTTCAAATGGGGAGCGGGATCCAGCGTCATCGGACCGATTGCGCAGAACAAAGGGGCCGATGGATATCTATCGCGAATAAAACCCGTCAATTTGCGATATTGTTCAAGGTAATCCGCAGGCTCGATGGGCGCGGACCAATCATTGGTTCCGAGATTAACGACAACCATTTCAGGATGAAACGGATCCATGGCTTGTTGATCAAGATCAGGACAGATGGTTTCCATGAAATAATCCGACATGCGGCCTTCCTGGCCACCGCCGAAATTCTGATAGCATCCCGTGCCGGACGCGCCCACAATCAAAGTTTCGGCATTCAAAAGTTGACCGGTCAGCGAGCTGTAAGCGAGCGCGATATTTTCGCGTGAAGCATCGCAGTCGCAGGGAATCTGCGCTTCGTTACCAAAGCCGCACGTGATCGAATCGCCGATGATGAGCAGTTGGTGGGGAAGAGGGGCTGGCGGGCTCAGAAAGGTTCCTTTTTCTGTCGTCAAATCAGTAAATTTAATGCTGCCGAATGCCGCTTCCGTACGTTTCTGCAGCGTTAAGGTATGTGGCGAGTCCTCAAGGTCATCCGCAAGCTGGTACAGCCGGTTATCCGGATCGATTCTCATCACCCTTACCGGAAGATCGTCGATATAGACGTTAACCCAGCTTTTCCCCTCTCCGTTGACATCCTCGATCTCGGCCGTTATTTCCCGTCCTTGAAAGCGTACAGTTAACGCACTTCCGGGAAGAAAACAGGAGATGCCATCCGGTTCTTGATGAAAGAGCCCGTGCCTCAGACTGGAAGACGCAAAGTCGAATTTCATAACGCATTCCTTCCTCTCATTGATTTATTTGAGCTGACAACGTTACCCGTAAGGGTTCTCGCATGTAGACTCCCGAATCACCAAAGAAACGCCAGACAATATTTTCGTGTTGCCTCCAAGAGTTTTGCCTTGAATAACTTGGTGGAGTAAATGCGCAGCGTTTCTGCCGATTTCCTCGAAATCTTGCCGGACGGTAGACAAACCGATCGACAGGTTGCTGGCATGGTCCCAATCGTCGAATCCCATAATGGAAACATCCTGCGGAATTCTAATGCCGCGGTCCGTCAGCTTCTCGATCATTTCTATGGCAAGTTTGTCATTGCAGCAAAACAAAGCAGTAACATTCCGCTTCAAAATACTGTCGGCTAGTGCGTCATAGTCCACGCGGGTCAGCAAGTTATCGTCGGTTAACGGAAACCCTGCGTGACGCATGGCGCTGCAATAGCCGGCGAACCGCTCCTGCTCGGAATGAAGAAAGAAGTGATAGCTTGCGAACTTTATTTTGGTGTGCTTCAGACGGATCAGCTCCCGGGTAGCCAGGATCGCTCCGTCATAATTGTTGCATCCGGAAAAATAGCTGGGATGATCCACATTGTACCGGTCTACCAATAGATATGGGATGTTATTTTGTTCGATGAATAGGTAGTTATCCTTGCTCTGGATCGGATCGAACGGATAAATCAAGAAGCCGTCGACTTTCCGGTCCAGCATTTTCTGAATGGATGCTTGTTCAACGGCCAAATTTTCGTTGCTCCATTCCACGATTAAGGAGTAATTGAATTCGGCGGCCACTTGTTGGGCGCCTTTGATGATCTTCATATACGATACATCGTAATTGTCCTCCGCCGATAAAATGAACGCGATCAAGTGACTCGAATGGTCTGCGGCTTGATCTCCATTTACAAAAGAGCCCTTTCTTTTGATTCTGGTGATTACGCCCTCGTTGGCCAGTTCCGTCATTGCTTTTCGAATCGTTATTCCGCTTACATGAAATTGTTTCATAAGATCTTCTTCATTCGGCAGCTTATCGCCAGAGCGAAGCTTGCCGACTTGAATCTGATGCAGCAGCGCTTGTTTTACCTTCATGTACTTCGGCTCGTTCACAAAAATTCTCCTCTTTTACAGACTGGTGCTTAATCACGGTACTTCAAATGATTTTATAAAAGTATACTTTATTAATGGATTGAAATCAAGGCTGTTATCTTGAATTTCATGCACATGTATACGTATAAATTAAGGGAGTTTCATTGCTTTGTAATTGACTAAAAGTATATCGATTGATAATATAAATATAGTTATTGACTAAATAAAGTATACTTTAATTTGCACTATAAGGATTTCGTTTGTCTATGCAAAAGCTGAAGGGAGGAATTATGTTGGAGTTTAGTTTTATCAAATATGCCAGGCTGATGGGGAGATTCGATCTGACCGTGAAAGAGAAGCCGAAATGCGGATGGGTCAACAGCGCGGTTTTTGTTGCCTTCCGAGGTACGGCCATCTCGATGACGGCTGAGGATTCCGACGGCCAGGATTATGTTGAAATCGTAGTGGACGGTGTCGCTCGTAATTGGATCAATTTGAAGAAGGGGGTACATGAATACATAATCGAACAGGGGCTGCCGGAGGGTGAACACACTTTAGAGATCCACAAGCGAACGGGGATCCTCACCGGAAGTATAGCATTTCATCATTTTTCTCTACCTGACGGCGGAAGCTTCCTTGCCCCGCCCGCGGCAAAACCTGTCCGGCTTGAATACTTTGGGGATTCCATCACGGATGGAGCAGGGATCGGTCATCCGCATGTGCTCGCTGAAGCTCCGCATCTTGACGACGGATACATGTCCTATGTCGGGATCAGCGCCAGAATGTTGAATGCGGAATATCATACGATGGCCATATGCGGAATTGGCGTTTGGCAGGATGCGGTAGGGAACAAGCAAGGATTGCCGGAACATTTTTCGGGGACGCTCGGCAAAGGGACGGCGCCATGGGACTTTTCCCGGTATATGCCTGATGGAATCGTCATTAATTTGGGCCAGAACGATTATTCTACGCCAATTGACGATGAGGCGTATATTGCCGCTTATATTGAATTCATTCAGGTTATCCAGGAAAAGTATAACAATCCCTACGTCTTTTGCTGTGTCGGAACCATGAATAACAACTATCTTGCGAGCGTGAATAAGGTCGTGTCCTATTTCAATCAAAGCGGAAACGGGAAGGTATTCGTAGTTGATCTGGGGTTGATTCATCCGGAGGTGGAAGGATGGGGCGGCCGATATCATCCCGGCTATCAGACGCATTACCGAATGGGCTTGGAGCTTGCCTCGTTTATATCCGCCAAGACCGGATGGGAATTGCTTAAGCGTCCGTCGATCGCCACGGAATGCGTGTTTTGAAATCGCTCGTTTATTGGGAAGGAAACTTGTGATATATGGCTGCAACAAAAAATATATTGAGTTCAATAGACTCGCCCCGCTGCTTTGCTATTACAAGAACCGGATTCCCATAATGCCCGGCTCTTGTATGTAATGAATTGCCCATATTATTTTCTTCGGACAACAAAGGTTCATGGCGTTAAACGTCATGAACCTTTTCTATTTTCGCTAAAGATTCTTGATGACTCCTCATAATCCCAGGATCAAAATGTATCCTACCCTTACAAAAATGATCGGACCATACAAAAAAGTGCGTACTACAAGCATATGAGAGCCTAATAACCTACATATAGGATTTTGCTGAGCGGTACGATCGAAATCGAATGTTACTGTTAACAATCCCGTATAGAATAATAATCACCCCTATCCACTGAGGCCAGCTTATGGCTTCTCCCAGCACTAAAGAGGACATGATAACGACAACCGGCAATTCGGATGACGTAAGAATGGTTCCCAATCCCGAACCAACAAAACTTATTTCCATCGCATTGCTTCTGGTTGGTTCCGTGTTGGCTGCCAATATCCTATTTCAGGAACCCTTGGCGTTGTCATGGCAGGGAAGCTTTTGGGGAATGCTTGCGGCATTATCCTTTTCCACATTCGTTTTTTTGAGTGGGTCGATTGAAAAGGAGACCCCTCCTATTTTAAAAAGCGCACTTCTTTCCACGGGAGGCGCATTGACCGTATTTATCGTATTTCCGCCAACGTTGTTGTTTGACTTGGATGTACTTATGGGAATCATTCCTTATGGATTAGCTCTGGGCATATTCAGCGGCGTCCTTCCACCACTTCTGAATTCAATTGGAATGCGCTGCAAACGGATCTCCGCATAACATTAGCGGTTTTTCGGTAAGATTTGGGCGGATAAGAACGACTCCATTCATTTAGGTATTGACTTTCTCGCAAGGTTAAGGATTATGATACTAAAGGAAAGAGGGGATTATGAGCTGTTAGGAGGGGAAATCGTGTCGAATACTTGCGAAAAATGCAGTGCCCATCTACCTATGGGGAATACATGTCAATCGATTTTTAACGAATTTATGGCACTTGAATTCACCGATTCTAGCTATGGACGGGTTCACTTTCTCACTGTTGCATCTTACATGGTTCAACATGAAGGCTATAGCGATGAGATGTATGTCTGGGTCCAAACTGCATTACAGAAGCATCTGGAAGAAGGCTACGCTACGGAGTTGATTCGCCAAGATATGGCCAGAGGACCAGGGAGCACCAAGGGGATTCGAAGGCCAGTGAATGCGTCGCCTCTCCCCAAGGTGGCTTGGACCATGACGATTGCCGACGTAGCTGTACAGATGCATGACGCCGAAAGCTATTGTAAGCTCATTGAGCAGTGGGGGCGTACGACGCTTAAAGAGATGGGAGCGCTTGTTTTATGATGAATGATGCGAATCAGAACCAAGTCAAACGGCGTGCGGCTCTTTTGAGCAAAACCGATGGGTCAGCGCTGCCAGCATCTATTCTTGGAAGAATGCGCAAATTGCGGATTGCGGCGTACTGACTCTGACGCCTTTTAGGGGAAATACTCTCGATCGCGAAGTGGTGCGTTCAATCCGCAAGTATGCCTCTGATCAGGGATACGAACTTCAGTATGAATGCCTGCTTGATAACCAGGCGTCTACTACATCCAACATGCATTTTACGACCAAAGACTCTTCCGGCACCGGGAGGCCACTGAAAAAGTCCTTCTCATAAAAAAAGGTACGGCTCCTCAAGAAAGTTGAGGAGCCGTACCTTTTTTTCGTTTATAATTAACGCATCATGGAAAGCGGGTGAGCGGATGATTCGACAACAACAAGCCTTGGTTCTGAGTCCTTATGCGGTACTGTATGACATCGTTGTACCGAAGGACAGTCTGCTCCGTCAAA
>NZ_JAGGRD010000013.1:0-15415 GCF_018613005.1 Paenibacillus sp. ISL-20 | reverse complement strand
CTCTGCTGTAAATGTACGTCTTTGTTTTGGCATAGTAGATCCGCTCCTAGTATTATTCTTTTCATTCTACTAGCCCTTATTTTTTCTGTCCAACTTAGTGTAGACGATTCACCCCTTCCGCTAATGAAGCAGAGGGGCTTTTTGTGTTCCTAGCAAAATAGTTCGTAGTAAGTAGAAGATTATGATAGCAATCTAATTTTTTATATCGTATGATTCTTCACATAAAATAAGATTTTGCAATAATAAGCTTCATAAAATATATATCGTATTACACTTTAGGGGGATAAGGCGTACTGCGGATTATTTATATTTTCCGTACGGGAGTTTTTTCGGAATGGAGAGACTATGAAAAAAATTATTGTCTTTATGATTGCAGTACTTATACTGTTCACCGGATTCGCAACACCAAGTTATGCATTATCAGATTCGCAATCTGATTCAATACAAACATTGTTGGATGATGCAAGCCGTATATCAGGTGTACCGGGAATGTCAATCTCAATACTTGCGAACAATGAAGTGCTCTACTTTTCTTCCGGGTACGCAGATCGTGAAAAGGGACTGTCGGCAAGTGAAAATACTCTATATGAGCTGGCTTCGGTAAGTAAAGCTTTTACCGGCATGGGTATTCTGCTGATGGAAGAACAAGGACTGCTGTCAATGACAGACTCTATCCAGAAATATTTGCCTTGGTTTACGTTAAAGTATCAGGGGAAACACGTTGATATGCAAAGTATTACGCTCAATAACTTTTTACACCATACTAGCGGCTTAACAAATGGCAGTCACAGTCAAAACATTCCACAAGGCAATACGCCGGATATGTTGCAAAAAACCGTAGAAATGCTCGTAGATTCTGAATTGTCGTTCTATCCTGGTGAGCAGTATAATTACGGAACTGTTAATTATGACGTATTAGGTCTGGTTATTGAGATTGTGGCGGGACAAAGCTATGAAGACTTTATGAGGGAACAGATATTTCAGCCGTTGGGTCTTCACCAGACGTATGTTTATAAAGAAGATGCTCAAGCCACCGGACAGTTGGCACAGGGCTACCGTTCTTCCTTTTTTATGACAACTCCATATAACGCGCCGGATTATTCCGGGAATAAACCCGCAGGCTACATCATTTCTTGTACAAAAGATATGGCGCGTTGGATGGGCATACAGATGGGTATTGTGCAGGACATACCCGAAATATTCCACACGGTTATCGAAAAATCACATCAGGGTGATATGTCTGTTCCGGCTGTCAACGAAATGTATTATGCGGCGGGCTGGTCGGTAAACGCCAACCAAACGATTATAGAGCACCCAGGGGGCAATCCCAATTTCGGAACCGAAGTGGCCATACTGCCAAATGAACGAACAGCCATCTGCTTACTGACCAACGGCGCAAATATCAATAGAAGCATGGTACTAAAAGTTAAAGATATATTAGACGGCAATCTGACGCAGTCATATAGAATAAGCGGCACACAGCTTTTGGACATCATTTTGTCGTCTACCACAATTATTCTTTGCCTATTGGCTGTTCTGTTCTTTCTCTTAGGATTACGCAGAAGGAAAACGAATGAGCGGCAGCCAATGACAAAAAAACGAATAATCGTAACAGCTATTTTGCTGATTGCTACGATTGTCCAGTGTATAATGTGCTGTGCATTAGATTGGTCAACGATACTTATTTGGCAAACATATAGTGTTCTTACAGCTTTGATTTCGTCGGCATTATTAACAGCAAGCATTACATGGTTTGTATACACTCACCGATATAATGCCTCGCTCCGAAAATAAGCATTTCATTCGTTCACCTTATTGAAAAAACGCGAAGATTTCTTTTAATGAGAGAACAATATCAGCAAAAAGGAAGTGCCAGGCACCCCCTATTTTTCGCCGTCACTTATGATAAGGTTCAGCTTAACGGCTCTATCGGCGAAAAATGCGAAAGGAGCATGCGTAAGCAGCTCCTGCATTGTGGGAAGTAACCATCCTTCGCACCTCTCGCTAACTACTCGTGAACCACCCGAAGGTCCAAATATGGATAATCAAAAATAAATGAAAAAACAACCATTGACGACTCCGCGCCATCAATGGTTGTTCGTGTTGCTTCATTACTTGTCGATCAGGTTTGTCTCTTTCAGCATTCTTGCGATCAGTGCGGTTACTTCGACACGGGTCATTTGCTTTTTCGGACTTAGAAGCTCAGGCCCGTTGCCTTGAATAATTCCCGCAGTGATCAATTGCGCAACATCCGCTCTTGCCCAAGCTGCTACGTCAGCCGCATCTTTGTATCGGGACAGTACAGTTGCCGCCTGTCCTTCGCTAAGTGAAACTGTTGTATCAATCATGCGGTGCGCGCGGGCAATCATCGCAAATCCTTGCTCTCTCGTTATTTGCTGGCCGCCTTTGAAGCTGCCGTCCGCATAACCGCGAACGATATCATATTCATCAGCAAGCGCAACGGCATTCCGATACCATGCGGAAGCCGGTACGTCCGGGAAGATGTTTTGCATTGCGTCTTGGCGCATTAACCCGAGACCGAGAACCACGATTTCGGCGAATTCAGCTCGCGTTACATTCTTGTTCGGCGAGAACGTGTTGTTGCCGGTTCCTTCAAGATCGAGTCTTGCGGCAATATTGTTCACATCCGCTCTGCCCCAATGATACTGCACATCGTCGAAATCCTGTGGATTCCAGATGACCGAATAGGTGCCGCTACTGCGTAGATCATTGATAAGTGCAAAGTACCGATTATCGATCTTCGTTACGACCGTCGGAACATGGAATACGCTGCCGTCCGGATTGACGATTACACCTGTCGTGATGCGGTTCGGATCAATGCCTTCCGGAAGCGCGATGTATTTCGGCGCATATCCGTTCAACTCCCCGGAACGCACCGTTTTGTCGCCATGCGTGAAGGTCAGGTCGAGGTCCACTGGAGTAACCAGCAGTTCGTAACCTTCGGCTGCCGCCTTCTTGCGGGCGCCGTCCGTCAAATCTTGAGGGGAGCGTTTGATGTTGATTCTTACTGCAATATCTTCAAGTTTTGCATTGTTCGACTGCTTTGCGATCGCGTCCAGATCCAACTGCTTGCCGGGAACTGGGTAGATTGCCAGCAAATCTTCGATTTCCAGCGTCGAGCCGGTATCAGCCAGCTTCTTAATATCAGCTGCCGTCAAGCCCTGTACCTTGGTGTCTCCACCGACAGGAACGCGAATGGCAAGTTTTTGTCCATCACCCTGAGCCAGAATATTGGACAGCTTGCCCGAATCGACTTGTACCGTCGTATGGTTTCCTTCTCCGTCCGTTTTGGTGGTGCTGGTCGCGAATGAAGAATCTTTACCGTTTACCGTAGTGGTAACGCCGGAGGAATTCGTGTTTGGAGTCGAAACCGTTCCAGAGTTAGTCCCTGAACCGGTACCCGGTGACGTTGTTTCTCCGCCGCCATTGTTTCCAGGAGCCTCCGCTGGGACCAGTCCTTCCTGGGCTTTCTCTAATGCTTCAAGGGCTTTATTCACTTCTTCTTGGGTTGCTTTCGGATCATTCAGTACGTTGTTAGCTTCTTTCAGAGCCTCCTGAAGCTTGTCCCAGCTCTCTTGAGTATAGTCGGTCGAATTTAGTGTTCCGATCTTGTCTACTTTCGATTGAAGTGCCGTTTTATCGGTTTTTACAATCTCAACGGTATAGATATTCGTTCTGTTTCCGATCGTCACTTCCACTTGAATGACATTAAGGCCTGCATGAAGTTGCAGGTCATTCCAATCGGAAGGATCGGGAACTTCGCTGCCATTAAAGCTCAATTTGGCCGTGCTTCCGGAATTCAGCAGTTCAAGGGCAACAGCAACGCTGTAAACATCATCCGTTACGGAAGCCTTGTAATTTAGATACTTATTACCGTTAAATGGCGGAGATAGCTCAATCTCCTCGTGATTAGTCGAATTGGCAACTCGGAGGTCAAGCTTGTCCAGAATAGCGTCAATGGTTACGAGATTTTCGTAGGCATTCTTCAAGTTCTCATTCGCCTGGTCGATCTCTATCTGCGTGGCATTCGGATCTTGCAGAATGCGATCAGCCTCTGTCAATGCATCCTGCAGTGCCTGCCAACTTAACGGAGTATAGTCCGCTGGCTGCAAGTTCTCACCTGTTATCTTATCGACCGTAGCTTGCAGTTGCGTTTTATCGATATCCGTAACCACCGCCTTGCTCGTCACGCTGCCTGACGCATGTATGCCATCGGCGGTGATCCTTACGGTAATGGCCGCCCCAACATCGTCAGCCGTTAGCGTATAACTTAAGCCGGTTGCATTCGGTATAGCAACGCCATTACGGTACCACTGGAAGGTCGGCACATTGTCTGTCGTATTCGGGGTATATGTGATTCCCGTTACGTTCGCGGTCAACGTCTCGCCCACCTTGGCTGTACCGTCGATCGTTACACTGCCGCCCATCACTGGGAGTTGGATATCTTGTGTAGTAGTGATGATGTTACTAATGACACCGGGATTATATTCGACAATAACTCCCGGATCCTTAAAATTGCTGGTACCACCGTGTGTATTGTCTACGGCTAAGTAACCTACTTTGTTATTCGTGGTGTCTAGTAATAGCGTAAGATGAATTAGATTTCCATTTGCAACATATTCCTTTGTGTTCTCCAGATTTGTAGGCTGACCGTTTGATACATACTTTGTCCAGTTAGAATTGAAAGGAATAGTGCTCCAATTAGTTCGTTCTGTAGATTTAGTAGCCCCTATAAAACTTAAAAGGTTCCAGCTATCTCGAAAAGGGCTCTTAAATTCCTTAAACATATTGGCAATCGCAAACATTTCTTCAGGATTACCTTCAGTCGGCTCTACAAGATGTCCACTATTATTCGTTGCAGTCGTCACAGCATCTTTGAATTGCATAGTGCTCTGTCTGGCCACATATACAAAATAGCGTCCATCGTAGATACGTACCGAGGTTTTTCCATCGGTCAACGGCGCTCCTGGCGTTACATTTACGGTAACACTCTGCGTTTTCCCAGGATCTTGTGTAAACTTCATATTTCGAATAACAGCTTGAATGTCTTCGTACGTCGTATTACTTGAAAAATTGAACACTCTATTGGTAGGTGTAGACTGGTCAGTAACAATACCACTAATTTTGATACCATCAGTCAACTCGGTAATTCCGCTTGCAACAGTCCCAACGGCAATGGAGCCGCTATTTACAGTCACAGTAAAGTATCCGCCCGCACCATTTATGACGCCTGTGCTTTCAAATGCGGCATTGGGCAGTTGATAAGTTGCTTCGGTTACACTAACAGGATTACCAAGATTAAGTGTTGGTGTGGTTGCTGCTCTTGCTTCTAACGGATAAAAAGGTAACATCGTCAATACCACAACGATTGTCATTAGAAGAGATAACCTTCTTTGATTTTTTAATTTCATCTTTTGTTCTTTCCTCCTGACGAAAGGCAAATTCTTTCTGTTGAGCTACATCGAAGCAAAATGATCTGCGGTTCTGCGGTTCTGCGGTTCTGCCATTCCACCATGTCCAAATACAGGGCATCTTGGCATTGTAATCGCCGATAACTATCAAATCCAATTTGTTATGCGGACGTCTCGCCATTCAAAACAGACGGACACCCTCACGGTAAAAAACAGCCCTCCTCTTTTTAAGATCACAAAAAAACCTCCATCCAAAAGCGGGCATACGCTAATAGACGGAGGCTCTTCCGTCGTATTCGGCAGCTGGCTGGCAATAGCATTTGCATGTTCAGCAAATCCGTTAGCCCCTTTAGCTTTGCGTCCCCATTTTTCAATAGGTTTGCCTTGTCGTACGAGCTTGTATCCATTTGAAGAATTTAAATATTAAACTAAAAGTATATTATAAAAGGTTTATAAGTTAGGCTCTACAGACTCATCTTTGTAGTATTTTGTATCTATTTGTCGAATCGGGATATTTATGACTAAAATCAGCAGCACCCATATAAATACTACTGGAGGCATCGAAGTAATAACCCTTCAAATCCCTGGGGAACACAATGGATACGGCCCAACTTAACGGATCTATTCAAACTCATCGATTAGGTCTTAATGCCTATACGATTATTGATTGAATACTTCTATCTCTCGGTAGATCAATCCGCGCAAGAATTCCCATCCATCTCTAGTCCTATTGATTAATACGCACGCATGCCTGCAATCTAACTGCTAGAAGTCATATCTCTATAATTCATTTTTGTTACAAAAGGCATCTTCAATATTTCATGCAAATAAAAAATCACCAACCCTTAATGGAGCTGGTGAATGCTGTTACCTAAATTATTGATGTTTTCGCCGTCACTTATGGTACGGTACAGGTATTTATGGAGGCCTGTTTTAGGCCAAAATCAAGCCCCTTCTGCTATGTACAGAAGGGGCTTGATAGCTCTATTGATTAATAATGGCCCTCTGTTGACTGGACTTATATCGACTATATAAATGGTATACAAGTTCATTTAATTCCTCGATAATATTGATACGATCCGGCTTGTCATCAGCTTCAGTAAGCTTGTTCAACCTTGATGTTATCATTCTTTTAACTCCGACCGAACTCCGTTCTCCTGCCGTAGACTTCAAAATAAATGTCCCAATAATCATATACCGGGAAATCCTCAGCCCAAATTTTTGAGATATGTTTCCCTTTCTTTGCAAGCCTGACCATAATTTCCGAGTCCTTTTTATCCATGTAGTCCCTCCGTTCTGTATTAAGCCAACCTTGAACAAACATTAACTACAAGAAAGTAAATTCAAAGCTGAGGCAACACAATCGTTTAAAGACCTTTTAAGGTAAAGGAATAAATTTTATTTAGGCGGTGATTTATGATTATCAATGAA
This sequence comes from Paenibacillus sp. ISL-20, assembly GCF_018613005.1. Classification (NCBI taxonomy): domain Bacteria; kingdom Bacillati; phylum Bacillota; class Bacilli; order Caryophanales; family Paenibacillaceae; genus Paenibacillus; species Paenibacillus sp. ISL-20. The sequence goes on along the minus strand of NZ_JAGGRD010000013.1, from coordinate 8,552 downwards.
TTTCCAATCCATTTTAAATACGGAATCATCCTCTAGCAATTCCAGTACATTGTCAAGTTGCTTATCAGCTTCCGAATCCCCTTTAATTTGATAATCCCGCATATCTAAAACTTCAGTAAATGACTTTCGTGAACTGTCTTTGAAAATGAATGTCGTTATATGACTTCCGTCAGTCGAATTCAGTTCCAATCTAATCCAGTTTTCTTTCTGTTTTGCCCCTACAACCTTATAATCCATTTCACGTCTTACTCCTGGCTCAATCACCCAGTCGCGATGCGATACCCTCTAATAAAGAAGATACTTTTGATTCCAGTTCAATTGTCATAACAAGTTCATCCTTCTTTCAATATTTTTGAAAATAAGAAGGATATCCGTCGCGAATGACGTATACATATAAGTATAGGTTCCTCAGTTATACATATGTAGTGTGTAGCTCGCACTACACCGATACCTTCTTTTTAGGTGAGAATGCTACTTCTCACCATTGGATTGCCGAAAACAAGCGGAGTGTGCCACCACTTACGCTTGTTTTTTTATTTACCGCATCTAATGCAATCTCCCCCTGTCTAACGGTTGTTTGTCACCGCCAACTGTCAATTTATTTACGGAGATCATACTGTGCATTTCTTAAAACAAAAACCACTAACCTCATATAGTTAGCGGCTCCTATAAGAGGACATACATGATGTCTCATGTCCACTCCATTCATAGGGAATGATCGTATCTTGTTTAAGAAATCGTAAGCTTCGCCAATTAGTTCTTACCCTTTTTGGACTGTGACAGGACAGATGCAGCTAAGGACTTAGTGGTATTACTGTACTTAGGGCTTTGCAGTACTTTAGAGGCAAGACTAGACATCTTGTCACCAGATACTTTGTTTTGACCTTTGGCTGCCATGAGTTGATCACCTCATTTCGAATTAGACATCATTTCCAAATTCATAATAAATCAATATATTGTGCTTGTCGAGTTAATGTTCGCCTTTGTTCGCCACTATATATTGATTTAAATAAACAATTAATAAGAGGTGATTAGCCCGACTTACGATCATTGAATATTCAAGTTTGAGTGAGCTATGACCTCAACTTACGCTCGTTGGTGTATTAAAACTTAGGAAACACTCCTTGACTCCCCTTCCAACCTAGAGTAGGGCACCCACATGTCCAGTCTTCGATGTGATAAGTCTGTTAGACCACTTTTGCATCAATAAATCTTATTATCAATCAATACAGCTCTCAAACAACAGGGTGAATGTATGACAAACCAATTTTTCGCCGTCACTTATGATACGGGTCTCCGTGCTGTAACGGCAAGTTTTTTCTCCTCGTGCATGGAGTTTCAATGCGTGCCCCCTACGCTTTCGCTGTCGCGCGGACTGAACCCTTGTCCTCCTTCGGCCAGAGGTTTTCCTTGAGTCGCCCTAAATAGCGAGATCGGACATCTTGTAAACTGTGTAAACATTGCACATAATAGATTTGAGGTGAATTGCCATGCATCTGAACAAAAAAAACCACACGGTCACTCCGTCGGCATTCGGTTTGGCCATACAAGGACTTGTCTTACTTTCGATGTCAGATAACGTGCGTTCAAGTAAAGAAATTGCGAATATGATGAAGTCTGGAACGACGTTTATGCGCCGGGTGATAGGTCAACTGGTTCGTGCAAATCTTGTCGAGGCTAGGGAAGGCAGAGATGGCGGCTACTTGCTGGCCAAACCTGCAAGCTCGATTACAGTGGCAGACGTTTACCGGGCTTTGCAAATGCACAATCCTTTGGGAAGTGGGATGGTCGATTCCACGCTCGACTGCGAACGCGGGGCGTCAGTAAGAAGCCTTTTTCAGGAATTGTCTTCTCAAGTGGAAGAGAGTACGCTTCACGTTTTCAAGCAGTATACGATTGAGCGCATTGCGGCAGAAGTTTTTAAAAACGAAGTATAAACTGTGCTTAACATGAGCATAGTTTTATGATATACTGTGCCTAACATGAGCATAGTTTGTGATATACTGTGCTCATACAGGGTTCAGTATCAACAGAGTTTAACGACGACTCGCATCAGAATCCCTAGTATGAGGTTAACTGTGCTTAAATCAAGTTCAGTAAGGAGGTGAAACAGTTGCACATCGTATCGATTATACTTGAGATTATTTTGGGCATTGGCTATGTGATCGTCGGATTTATGAAGTTTGGGGCCAAAGAGCCGGTCGAATCATTCAAACAATACGGCTATTCGGATGGATTTCGCATTCTAGTCGGTATTGCGGAAATTCTCGGCGGGATCGGGATGCTGATTGGCATTTGGTCGCAAATGGCGGGCACGCTGGCTGGTTTGTGGATAGCGGTCATCATGCTGGGTGCTCTTGTTACCCAAATTCGTGCGAAAAGCCATGCCAATGAAGTGATGCTGCCCGTATATTTTCTGGTCTTGGCCTTGGTGATACCTGTACTCAATTGGATTGTTTAATCACACATCGGCATTTAAGGTGTTTAAGCCGCAAGCGTTACATCTATCTAAGTTGTGCCTAACATACGCATAGTTCCGCGATATACTGCGCTCGTACAGAGTTCAGTATCACCAGAGCCTACCGACTCGCATCAGAATCCCGGTATGCGGTTAACTGTGCTTAAATCAGGTTCAGTATGGGGGATGTCGAACAGGGCGAGTAACGCTGTAAAGGAATCAACCCTAACCCTATCATAGCGGATGGCGAGCATGAACCGATCATTTCGCTGGAGACGTTAGGATTAGCCCCTTCCACCCCAGCGGTGGCAAGGGGTTTTTGCCGTTTCTCGGCAAAAGCTTGCCAAGGTCTATACCATCACGATATGAGCCGTTCCAATAACTGAAAATTGCCCTTTATCATCTATTTCAACCATGTTTCTACCCCCTGCGTCCACAGCTAATTTTACGAATGAACGACTTAGGGCCCTTGAAGCATTCTACTTAGAATTTTCAAAGAGTCCAACTAAAACCAGTGCACTTAGAGAGTCAAAATTCACATAACTTTCAACACCGCTCAGACATTTCCCCAAGAAAATTTTTCGCCGTTACTTGTGGTAAGGTTCAGCTTAACGGGCCTATCGGCGAAAAATACGAAAGGAGCTGCCGCGGCGCATGATTTCCAACCTCTTACCCGATCCAACGGCTATGATTCAAACTTACATAAAATGCATATACTCGGCGGCTTGGAAGTAGGTAAGTTAACTATCACTCCCCTCCGGTGATTTCATGCGATCGGCAGGTGTCCAAAGGGGAATATGGGATCTAGGGATAACGCGAGGTTGTGAAGACCTTAATCATTAATGAATCCAGAAAAACCAGAACTGCCAACAACCAGAGAAGGTGTTGGTGGTTCTGGCTTATCGACATTTCGCTTGTCCGCTGTTTAACCCTACAATGAGAAAAAGTGTTTTCTAATTTCGGAATAAATATAACCTAAATCCCATTGCTCATAATTGAATCAAACTATACCTCTTACAATACTGCCGTAGTCAACAGTACTTCCAAACGAGGCAAATACGCTTCGTGCCGCCTCATCCACCGGCAAAAACACGCCGATTCCCGGAAACATGCCTCTCCCGACCGAAAGATAAACTTGGCTGTAACGAATAGGCACAAAATCGCTTGAATCCTTCTTTCTGACAAGTAGGCTTCTGTATGAAGGTTCATTGGGCTTCGTATCCTCATTGCTCATGTTCCAGTACTTGTTTCCGCCATGTTGCTCTAATCTCTTTTCCAGATTCCGATACCATTCATCGTGACGGGAAAGCAAATGGTTCCGCTTAAATGCACGTATTCCGTTGATAGCATGTGATTCCCATTGCTCGAATGATGCTTCATTAAAAGTGGAACGGGATCGAACAGGCAACTCAGAACTAAAATGAAAATCAAAAAGATTCACATTGTTCTCGGCGATAATATCACGGGGTAAATCAAATAAATGAGTAAACAACTCATTAGACCCTTTAATTCCCAGAGTTGGTGTTACAATCATAGCGGGTAGCGTCAACGTGCCAAGCAATTGTTGGGCCTTCCTAAGTTCATGTTCCAGCAAGTTCCCTTGCAAATCGGATTGCAATGGAAGGTAGCCAGCAACTGCAAGCAGTTCATTTCTCTCATCAAAGGTACATTCAAGATATTCCGCTATGCGAAGCATGGTTTCGCGATCCGGCAATCTCTGTGAACGGCCGACTAACAGATTTTTGTACGTTAGACAAGCTTCATCGTTTAATTCCTGCTGGGAGAATCTTTTTAAGGATGGATGAGGTCGATGGGTATATTCACGCTGGCGCTTTATGCGAAGCGATTCGATTTCTCCCAATGCAGCTTGCAGTAACTTCTTTTGCACACCTTGGTCTGCACTCATAAGGGTTCCTCCATTTATGTGATATTACAAGTGTAGTTCTGCACTTGGGCGGATATTTGTCAGCTATTATTATATTTCTTGTTAAACAAAATTTAAAATCATTCAAGTACAAGGAGGAACTATATGAAAGCTATAGTCATGTCAGATTACGGAAATGCTAATGTTCTGCAGGAAAGGGAAGTCACCCGGCCGACCCCGCAAGATCACCAAGCTATTGTTGAACTCCAGGTAACCACAGTCAATTCTGGAGATCAGCTTATTCGTTCTGGAGCATTTCAAGAATTCCTCCCGCTGCGTTTCCCCCATATTCTTGGCGTGGAGATCGGCGGTGTGGTCAAAAAAATCGGAAAAAGTGTAACCAAGGTTAAACCAGGCGACCGCGTTATTGGACTTACTTTATCTGGAGGAGGTTATGCTGACTATGCTGCGGTAGATGAGAATTTGCTGGCTGTTATTCCTGAGACGCTCTCTTTGGAAGAAACCGTCGCATTGTCGGGCGTGGGCTTGACGGCATGGCAGGCGTTATTCCGGTATGGTCAATTGCAGGTTGGACAACGAATTCTTATTCATGCCGGTGCCGGAGCGGTAGGGCATCTCGCCGTGCAATTAGCCAAACAACATGGAGCCTACATTATAGCTACAGCTCGCACCGAAAATCTTGAATTCGTACGTCAACTAGGGGCCGACGAAGTAGTCGACTATGGAACAACTGATTTCTCGGAGGTCATCCAACCCGTCGATCTTGTTCTTGATATGGTGAGGGACGGAGGGATTACGGATGAGAAAAGTTACTCTGTTTTGAAGAACGGTGGGAAATACCTGTCCCTCGTATCTCCAGCTGTCCTTCAGAATCCGATTGTTCGTGGCATCGAGAATCTCTTTGTTCAAGTCGATCCCCATCCCAGCGATTGGTTATCCCTTATACGTTATGTGCAGGAACACAAACTTAAGATTTATGTAGAGCGAGTCTTTCCATTCAGTTACGAAGGTGTTGTAGAAGCCCATCAAATAAATGAAATTGGAGGAAAAAAGGGGCAGCTTCTGATTTCCTGGAATCGAAAAAACCCAATCTAAAATTCGATTGGGAAGACCCGCTAAATTCAATACCAAATTTCCTACCCGCGAGGACTTGCAGAGCACAGTTCGGGCTGAACTGGACGAGGAAGAAAAGATAGATTTTCGACTAGGAAGGAGCGGCTACATCGTTGTTCTCGAAGCGGGAGACAATCTCCGCGACCTCAGCAACGTTGGTTTGGAACACGAGAGTGGTGGACTGCTGGGAAGTTACCCTGAGTATGTCGAAACGCTGGACTTGGGCGACTGCCAAAAGGCGTACAAAGTCGTGTTGCTGTACGACAACGACTACCTTATGACGTTTTTCACTCAGGCCGGAGCGCATGACGAGGAGGTTTAACAATGGCTGAAAGACCAAGTGGAAAAAGCTGACGGCAAACGAACTGATTCTCTGGAAGCTGAAAAAGATGTTCGAGCGGGACGAAGTTACCACTGAACTCCCCGTCGTCCCATGCTACGACATCTTTACGATTACTGGATTCAAAATTGCAATCTTCCAGCAGATCAATTTAAACAAGCTCTCAATTCATTCATAAATCAGAATCAAAAGCCGGTAACGTAAAAATACTGTTTTCTAAAGCTAAACGCCCCGGAGCTAACTTTTAAAAGTTAGCTCCGGGGCGTTTTTATGCGTCATCCTCTTTTAGCATCAATTGCCTTGAAGATATCTCGATTAATCTTCGTAATCATCTCAAGCTCTTCGATGTCCCTACTGCCCATTAATGTCATAAGCTCATCTAGTGCCTTCTGGTGATCCTTTTCAGCATCAGTTCCAAGCTCATCTCGAAACAATTCCATTGGCGAAACTTGCAGGGCTGTAACGACCTTCTCCAGCGTTTCCAAGGAAATATTTCGTTCCCCACGCTCTACTCCACCAATATAACTATAATGAAGTGATGATGCTTCTGCTAATTGCTCCTGGGTCCATCCCTTCGCTTTTCGCAACGCCTTAATTCTTCCCCCGACCAGAGTCGATAATTTCACAAAACTAACTAGAACCACCAAAGGGGATTTCCCAAGAAATTTAGTGCAAAATTGCTTGTACAATTCGCCTCATTTTGTCTAAAGTCCCCCACTTTATGTACAGTTTTTGTCTATTTGTCTCGTTTATAATAAATTCTTATTCTATAGTTTTGTATTGGAGGAATTCACACATGAAAAAATGGTCACTTATACTGGTGGCTATCGCCATGCTCTTTGCTGTTTCCGCTTGTAGTTCTCAAGAAGAAAACCCGACCGAAACCAATAAAGAAGAAGTAAAGAAAGAAGGAATAAAGAAAGAAGAGCCAAAGAAAGTTGAAGGATACACAGCTGATAATGCTTATACTTGGTTAAAAGAGTCTGGCTTGGTTTCTGGTGAAGCAAAGGACGTAACCGCAAAATTTGAAGGTTCTGAAGGTTTAGTGAAGGCGTTAAGAACAGATGAAGCTGACATAATGGAGTTCGAAAAAAACGAACAGGCAGCTGGGTATCATAATCCAGATCTGAATGCTTATTCAGTTAAAAACATCTTTATTTTGATTAAAAAGGGACAAGATAATGCTAATAATTTTGTGAAGATCTTAGAATCAGGTAAACCACTAACGGATTTACAAACTTCTTATGCTTCAGAGGAACAAAGGAAAGTAGCTGAATTAATGGAAAGCAATACTGATTTTCTACCAGTAATTGAAGCTTATTTTGCTTTACCAAAAGACCAAAAATCATCAACTTGGGATAGTTTTATGGTGAAAAAGATCGTTACCTTATCCGGTACGATCGCAGATTTAGAGGCTATTGGAGATAGCATTGTTGTTTATGGTGGGGAGAAATATAACGGTGAGGATTGGATCACCATTAGCACAGAAAAGAAAGACATGATGCCTTATACACTCATCGTTGAATTAAAAGATGAGTCTATGAAAAATGGTTTAAAAGAAGGTGATAAAGTAACCTTTAAAGCTTCTCTTGATTCTCGTGGTGACAAAGCTTTGCAATTCAACTGGAAGTTGTATGAAGGCGAGATAGTGAAGTAAGAAGGAGGATTCCCACATATATCCTACTCTTCTCAAGAGGATGTCGTATTGGGCAATTTTCAGCGAATATACTGCAACCTAATACCTCGCAAACATGTGAACTAACCGTAAGAAGCGGTGGAGGCCAACTCCTACTTACGGAAAATTTCTAAAAACTTGCCGAACTTATTATCTGGATCCTAATAAAAAGAATGAGGAGCGGAGAAGCCTTGTACAGACTTAAAGATGAAATTCTTCATATAATCAGATCATTGAATGTCAAAATTGACGATGAACAAATACATATCATAGACCGAGGAATCCCTCATAAACTGACAAAATTAAATGAAGATTATATGGTTGTTTATACTTTCGCATTTCAAGAACGATACTTGAAAATCGGTAAAGCGGGTCCAAAAAGCTTTGCACGTGTAAATAGCCACCACTATAGCCCTAATAGTTCAAACAGTAACTTATCAAAGTCCATGTTATCTGACCGTGACTTTGGTAGTTTTGCCTTAACGGAAGAGAACATTAAGGATTGGATAAAGAATAATACAGCTCGCTTAGATATCCTTATGGAAAAGCGCTTGGGGATATTTGTACTAAACTTTGTTGAGGCTTACCTACACCTGAAATTTCAACCTAAGTATGAAGGATTTGAAACTCAACGATTCACGTAACAAGAATCTAGCTCCTTCAATTAAGGTGTTTTAATTGAAATAATTCTAGAACAAGGCGGATGATTAAAGTGAATGTAAGCGAATTGGGTAGAATACTGGGCGATATGTACAATAAAGCACCTCATGGTGATCAAGTCGCTAAAATCCATCTCTTCGGTGTTAAATATGCCGATGTGATTCTCCGTAATAATTTGAGTGTAAAAGATATCGTTGCTAGATCTGGGATTAATCCCTCTTACGCAACAGAGGTTAGTAAAGGGATTAAGCTTTCTGTTTATGTGGTTCCTAAAGAGTAGGACTTGCCCTGCCGTACTCAAAGGGTTAGGGTGGACTGTCAACAGTAAATCAGACAATCTTTTTAAGGGCTGTAGCTTTGTACTGAACTGGCGTCATGTATCCTAATGTGCCATGAATGTGATGCTTGTTGAACCAGTTCA